>CAZWGW010000548.1:0-5445 GCA_964633565.1 uncultured Planctomycetaceae bacterium | reverse complement strand
TGGGTTCAACTCGCCTGCCTGTTCACTATTCTCAAACGGTTTTGACGGAGGCTCTGATCATTGCACCAGTTTCGGGATACCAGATCTCCCAATCTGCGAGGCAAGGAGTTGAAGAAACCAGCAGAAACGCTCCGATGACAGTCCCGGTCGACAGTAATCATCGCATGTCTCTTCTCCCACTAATACTAACTTAGAGGTTTGGTCTAAGCGCTCACGGCACCGCAACCGGCTCACCGCCATTGCGCGAAGCCAACGAACGCCACAAGTCAACGTCGACGGAATCGCCGACGAAACGCACCGAACCGTCGGCCAGCAGGCTGTGCACGCCTGCTGGATGTTCACTCGCCGCCGTCAGAGCCGCCGTCCGAGGACGATCGCGCGGGCCGTTATAGCAGGAGGGACTGTTTGGCGGCAGAATGTGGTTGTAGTTGACCCCGTTGCTGGGCCACGTGCGATTGTGCGAACCACGCCGGTCGCCATTCTGCGGGGCATCGCGACAACGCTGCGCGAAGAGATCCAACTCGTCAGAACCGTCGGTTATCGCAGTACCCCACATGATTCGACGCGCATCAGACGTCGGCCATTCTCCAGCCAGAACTTCGGAGAACATGACTGTATTTGAGAGGCCATCCGTGACATCCGCAGCGCTGAGTGGGCGGTCGTCGACAAACCCGTTCCAGCCGTACGTCTGATAGCCGCTCCCGACGTTCAACGCGTAGTTCGTTGCGGCGATCGGCGCCCAGATCGGCGGATCGCTCGGGCATTTGTACAGCGGAACAGGGATGTACTCCGCCCAGAACACAAACCGAATATCGCCGTCGGCCACCATCCGATTGTATCGCGGCATCTCCCCAACATAGGGAAGGAGCGCATCGTGTGTTGAGAAAGAACCGCCGAAGGTCCGCGCGAACGCGCGGTACGTATCGTGGTAGGCGTGTACGGCAAGGCCGATTTGATGAAGATTCGACCGGCAGGTCGTCCGCCGGGCCGCCTCTCGCGCGTGCTGCACGGCCGGCAGGAGCAACGCAATGAGAATCGCCACAACCGCGATCGCGACAAGAGCCTCGATCAGAGTGAAGCCCGAGCGTCGTCGACCAAGTCGCGCGGTGCACGTCGAATAGAACTGCTCCACCCGTCTCAAGCGGAAGCGGGTCAGTCGCTTGCTCATTACAAACACCCACGGATTTGAGGCTCAAGCGTTACCGCCCACCACTGTTAGCAACTTGAAACGGTCATGTCAAGCATCTTAACAAAGGTTTTTGGAATTCGCTGAAGGTGTTCTTCACGCCGAGACCTGCTCCCTGAGTGGGAAGATTCGCTGTAAACGCCGTGGCGACCTCGACGCAGCCGAGGAATTGCTCCGCCGGGGGCCTTGATCATGAGCTGCCTGGCGAGGTCGGCGCGGCGGCAAACCGGTCACGCCCGGTCAGTCGCCACGCTGAGGCCTGAGGAGGTACCGCACGAGGTCGCCGATCGTTCGGATCTGTTCGTATTCCTGGTCGGGGATCGGCGTGCCGACCAGGTCTTCGAACCTCATCACGAGTTCCACGATCGTCAGCGAATCGGCGTGCAGGTCGTTCAAGACCGTCTCCGATTCCAGTTCCTCGACCGGCACATTCAGGGTCTCGGCGAGGACCTGCCGGACCTGTGCGTGCACCCGGGACGACATCCACAACAACTGTCCGCAGTTCGGGCAGGGTGCGTCGTCGCCGGGGTCGGAGAATTCGAGGTTCGTCTCCGCGCCGCACAGGGGGCAACGGGCGGGGAACCCTTCGGGAGTGCGCGAGTAGATGGTCACGGTTTCGAGTGCGGGCGCCGGGCGCGTAGCCGAATTCGCGTAGAATTCGGGCGGGGAAGTGGGCGCGGACTCCCCCTCGACGCCCGAATTCTACGCGAATACGGCTACGATGCGCGGGCGGACGCAGACAACTTTCCATTTCCGATCTTGACGCAATCACCGCGCCCGCGTGAAACTCCCGGCGTTGTCATCCACGCCGCCAGCCGAAAGGGAGTTCCATGTTACGCACCTGCCTCCACTCGTTCGTCGCGTTCGCCTGCTGCACGGTTGCCGCACGTGCAGCCGAGCCGACCCCGTACAAAGTCGCCCCGCCCGACATTCTCCGGGTCGAAGTCGACGGCATCCCCGCCGGGCGGCAACCGGTGACGGGCGAACACCTCGTCCGCCCGGACGGCACGCTGAGTCTGGGGGAATACGGAACCCTGGAGGTCGCCGGCCAGCTCGTCGCAGAGATCCAGAAATCCGTCAAACGACAGCTTGCAGCGCGCCTGCCGAACGCCGTCGACCTGGACGTCGACGTCAGCGTCGTGGCACACAACAGTCAGTCCTGTTTCGTCATCGTCGACGGTGGCGAATCGGGATCAAACATCCACCAAATGGCCCTGACCGGCAATGAGACGGTTGCGAGCGCCCTCCTGGATTCCGAGGGGACGGCCAAATTGGCCCTGGCCGGTCGCGTGTGGGTCGCCCGCCGCAGCAAGGTGCTGGACGTCGACTGGAAGGCGATCACTCAGGATGGGGAGCGCGCGACGAACTACCAGTTGGAGGCGGGGGACCGGATCTATGTTGATGCACGGCCTGCGGAGGCCGGGCAGCGCTGATGAGGCGGTCTGGCCCGTGGACGCGATCAACATGGCAGGGCAACGGTCGTGCCTGGTCTGCGGCCAGTCAGCCGCGGGACCACGCTGCGCCGCCTGCGGCGCCGACGCCGACCGCGTTGAAGAGATACTGGACGCGGCGGCGCCGCTGAGTGTGCCGACATTCTGGCAACTGTTCTGGCACCGCGGGGCGGTCAGTGATCCAGTCAGCGAATTGATCTGGCAGGAGTTGGCGCCTGATTTCCGGGATTCGCTCCTGCGCGAGTACCGGGCCGCCCAGTGGCGAGAACAGTCCTTGTCGGCCCTGGTGATGTTCCCTCTGTTGCTGGCACTGCTGGCCTCTTCATTCTGGGCGGGTGTCGCGGGAGCCCGATGGTTGGGAATTGCCGGAGGCAGAATCGGCGAGTGGCTGTCCGGATGTGGCGGAATGCTGCTGCTGTTTCCGCTCCGGGTGATTCCGCTTGGGACCCACGTCGAGGACCGACTCCTGCGGGGCCGGGCCGCAGTCAGCGCCCGCGCAGTTCTGGATCGCGTCGAGTTCGTCGGCCAGGCCGTTGTCCGGCGGTGCCCGCTGCCGTGGCACCTCAATCCCGACGTCCTCTTCCCGGCCGCGGTTGCCCTGGTGCTGATCGGGGGGTGGATTGTTATGTAGGTTCAGTCCGGGTCTTGGCGCGAGTCGTTGGTGGTCGCGTGCGCTCGCCCCGAAGAAATCCGGATCGTCACGCTTCTTTTCCCGGGACGATCCACGGTGATTTCCATCGAATCCGTCACCGGCAACCCGCGCGCCGCATCGTTGACCCTGCGCCTGTGCCATGCATCGATCGCCACGCCGACGGCGCCAGAGAACTCGTGCGTCCGCTCCCAATCCACCCGGGGGGCTGGTGTGCACTCCCTCCCGATGGCCCAGCCCGCGAGCGTCAATGCGCCATGCACGATGAGTGATTTTGTTCGCATGGTCATGCCCGTCAGCCGACAATCCCCGACACCACCGTCCCGTACACGTTCGTCAGCCGGAAATTGCGGCCGCCGTAGTTGAACGTCAGCCGCTCATGGTCCAGACCGAGCAGGTGCAGAATCGTCGCGTGCCAGTCGTGAATGTGGACCGGATTCTCGACCGCCTGGCCGCCGTAGTCGTCCGTCGCGCCCCAGCCCGTCCCCGGCCGCACGCCGCCGCCGGCCATCCAGACGGTGTAGCCCCGGTTGTTGTGGTCCCGGCCGGTGCCGCTCTGCGCGTAAGGGGTGCGGCCGAACTCTCCCGCCCAGACGACGAGCGTATCGTGCAGCATGCCGCGCTGCTTGAGGTCCGCCAGCAGCGCGGCCACGGGTTGATCGGTCGCGCCACAACTCTTCGCGAGCGCGTCCTTGAGCAGGAAATGGTGGTCCCAGCCTTCGGGCGAGGTGATCTCGATGAACCGCACGCCCGCCTCCGCCAGACGTCGCGCCAACAGGCACTGCCGGCCGAACCGGTCGGTCGGCAACCCCGAACCGACGCCATATTGCCGCAGCGTCGACTCCGACTCGCCGTCCAGTTCGAGCAGGCCGGGGACTTCGTCCTGCATGCGGAACGCCAGCTCAAACGATTCGATCGCCCCTTCGATCTCCGGGTGCTGGAAGTCGCGCGCGAGCTTGTGCGCGTTGAGGTCCCGGATCAGGTCCAGTTGCTCCCGCTGCACCGCGCGGGTGAGGTGCGGGTTGTCGACGTACCTCAGCGGCGGACCCGGTTCCTGGTCGACGCCCAGCAGCGCCGCGTAGAACCCCGGGATCTGGTTCGTGCCGATCCGCGTCCCCTGGTAGATCGCCGGCAGAAAGGCGCTGCCGTAATTCTGCGCGCCGCCGTTGTCGGCAGGGGGATTGATCGTGATGAAGCCCGGCAGGTTGGTGTTCTCGGTCCCGAGGCCGTACATCGTCCAGGCGCCGAGCGAGGGGCGCACGAACTGGAAACTGCCGGTGTGCATCTGGCCGAACGCCTGCGAGTGGTTCGGCAGGTCGGTCTGCATGCTGTTGATCACGCACAGATCGTCGGCGTGCTGCGACAGGTGCGGGCAGACATCGGAGATCCACAGCCCGGATTCGCCGTGTCGGGCGAACGGGAACTGCGCGCCGAGCAGTTTGGCTCCGAACTGTTTGCCGTCGAGCGTTTTTCCCTCCGCCGCGTGCTGGTTGAGGACCGGCTTGTAGTCGAACAGGTCGACGTGCGACGGGCCGCCGTTCATGCACAGAAAGATGACCCGCTTCGCGCGGGCGGGAAAATGGGTCGGCTTCGGCGCGAGGGGATCTCCACAGCCGTGGTCAATGCGCGATTCGTCAAGCCCCTCGATGCCGAGCTCATCGCCTCGGTGGCGCGGCAGGTCAAGTACCTCGTGACGGTCGAAGAAGGGGCTCGCATGGGCGGATTCGGCTCGGCGGTACTCGAGGCCTTGTCGGAGAAGGGTATCACCCACCTGGCGACCAAGCTGATTGGCTTGCCGGATTGGTACATCGAACAGGGCCCGCAAGATCTGCTGCGGGAGAAATACGGCCTGACGGCGGACGGCATCTATCAGAGCGTAAAGGAACTGATCGGACGGGTGTCGCCCGAAGAGCGTGCGATCGCCGGATTAGCCGGAGTGCGCGACTTTCAGACGACCGGAGATGAGCAGGGCAGTTGAGGGGTAAAAAGTGAGAAGTGAAAAGTAACAAGCACGTAGGAAGATAGGACGCGACCCAGGCAGCATGCATATCACGCGACGGAAGACCAGGCAGGTGCAGGTTGGGAATGTGAAGATCGGCGGGGGCGCGCCGGTGTCCGTCCAGTCCATGTGCAGCACGGATACTCGGGATGTGGCGGCC
>CAZWGW010000547.1:0-5445 GCA_964633565.1 uncultured Planctomycetaceae bacterium | reverse complement strand
GCCATGGATCGACTCGTGACCCGCGACGTCGCTCGTCTCGACATTGGTCAGGTCCATCTCAGATTTTGAATGGACCTGTTGAAGCGCCCCGATAATCTGAAACACACGTTCGAACGCATCCTTTTGATTCTCGATTTCCCCCCGACGATACAGGCGATCGGCGACGTCGAGGAACTCTGCCATGAGAGGAGCGCCCCCCGCCTTTGATGCGCCAGCACCCAAGATGAAAACGATATCGGCCATTGGCACCCTTCCCTCATTGACTCATGCAATCGCAGCATGAGCGCGGGACGTCGGATAAGGACTTGGGCGCCGAACGTCCGACCTCATGCGACTACCACCGACTACCACCACGTACCACCGGACATGCAGAAAACCCGCAGAAATCATCCCAATACATCGAAAGGATTGCAATCGGGCGGCGGTTTTGTAAGATGGCAGTGTCGTTACCTTTACGGTATTCGGCGTGCGGCTTCAAAGTCGGTTGGGGTGCAAGAGGTCGCGAGTTCGAATCTCGCCGTCCCGATTAGACTTACGACAAGCAGTATCGCTCGTGTCACTGAAAGTGTCACACAAAAACCCCTGACCGGCTGCCACCGGCCTTTCGGCCGGCTCGGGTTCTTTTCACCGGCCAGCCGCCGGGCGACGGCCGCCGTGACGCCCCGCGCCGCAAGGTGGCGGACGACAGACAACTCGCTCCCCTGCCCGGGGCCTGGCCCTGCTCACCGAGCTTGGTGGCAGTCCGCCGCTTCTCAAACCGGACGCGCCACACGCCGGGCCGCACCTTGCGGAACCGCTGCGCCTCCACGGCCGGCTCGATGAACTCGATCGACTCGAGTTCGTGGATGGCGGGCCGCAGCCGGCTCTTGAGCTTGCCGGTGTCGTACGCCTCGGACAGGCCGACGTGCCCGCAGGCGAACTCCCTCAGGTCGAACTCCACCTGGGGTTTCTAATAAAATGTTGGTCAAGGTGGCGGTACGCCTGCTGGCTGGCCGGGACCTGGAGGCCGAACACCTGCTGCAGGTCGAGCCGCTTCACGGCCGCACGGACGGCTGTTGAATTCATGAAAGTGGCTCCGCTTTATTGGTTCTTGCGTCGTTCCTTCGTCTTCGCGACATCCTCAAGCCTGACCCCGCGGCCATTCTTCAGGCTCGCACGCGCCTGTTCGATCCGCTTCAGGAATCGTGGATCATTCTCAAGCTGGTACTCGAACCATTCGTCCTCGGATGCGAACCCGACGAGAATTCCTGCGGGCCTGCCATGCCGCGTAATCACGACCTGCTCTTTCTCCGCCAGGCGGAGGTATTTCGACAGATCGTCCTTGACTTCACTCAGCGGGACTTTCTTCATTGGGTTCGCCATACCTTTCCAGCCACTGCTCTGCTTCCGACTTCGGCACGATGGCCAGCACATCGACTGTATCTTCAGTCACATCGTAGAAGACCCGGACGTCATCGCCCACGCGCAGTCGGTATTGCGGACGCGACAGGCCGCGCAGACGTTTGACGCGGGACTTGCTGGTCTTTTGTGGTTCGTGTCTGAGATGCCGTTCGAGGGCATCCTCCACCTGCGCACGAACGTTTGCCTTCAGGCAACTGAGGTCCTCGACAGCCTCCGGGGCGAGGATGATTTCGTAACGCATTCTGGCCAGATTCTAGCCAGATTCAGAAGTCGCGGCAAGCGGGCACTGCGGGTCGGGCGCACAATGCTGGTGAGAATGGGCGACCTACGCTCATTCCCGACCTTCCCGTTGGGAAACGCACCGCCCGCGAAACTTCCGTTTCGCGCTATCCAAGAACGCCCGAGTGACGCAGAGCCCCGCCTCCCCAGCCCTACATCCACTCCTTGATCGCATGCCCCTCGATCAACCTGACCGGCCGCCCGTCCGGCGCATGCGCCAGGAGGTCCGCCGGCATCCCGAGTTTCTCGTACACCGTCACGGCGATGTCCGCGCTCGTGTACTCATTGCGGATCGGCTTCCCACCTTCGTCATCCGTCGCGCCAAGCACCGCGCCGCCGGGGATCCCCGCGCCGGCCATGATGGCAAAGCCCGCGCTCGCCCAGTGGTCGCGGCCGCTCGCGCTGTTGATGTTCGGCGTCCGGCCGAAGTCCGTCAGCCACACCACCAGCGTCGAATCGAGCAGCCCGCGCTCCTGCAGATCGGCGAACAGCGTCGGCAACGCCTGATCCACCGGCGGGATGCGGCTCTCCTTGAGCGACTTGAAGTTGTTCTGGTGTGTGTCCCAGCCGCCGTCCGTCACCGTGACGAAGCGCACGCCCGACTCCAACAGCCGGCGGGCCAGCAGGCAACTTTGACCGAAGCGGTGCCGGCCGTACTTGTCGCGCAGGGCGGCGTCTTCTTCGTCGATCTGAAACGCCCGCTTCGTCTCCGGGGCCGTGATCATGTTGAACGCCGCCGTGAAGTTTTCGTCGAGCGCGTCGAACGCGGCCGGCTGCAACTCGGCCTGTTGCTGCAGGTCGTCGATCGCCGTCAGCATTTTCCTGCGGCGGTCGATTCGCTCGCCGGTGATGTTGGCCGGCGGCGAAATGTCGCGGACCGTGAAGTTCTTGCCATTCGGGTCGGCCGTCATCTCGAACGGGTTATGCTCCAGGCCGAGGATCCCCGCGAGGCCCCCGCCGAACCGGCGGTCGATCGACGTCCCCAGTTGCACGAACGGCGGCAGCGCCGACTTGAACCCCTTGTGCCAGCTCACCACCGCGCCGAACGTCGGGTAATGCACGGCCGGATTGAACTTGCGGCCCGACATCGCGAACTGGTCGGCCACGCCGTGGCTGCCGTTCTCCGGGTTCCAGCTTCGCAAGAGGGCGAAGCGGTGCAGATCCTTGGCCATGTTGGGCATGATCTCGGTGAACTGCACCCCGGGCACGGCCGTATTGATGACGCCGAATTCACCCTTCACGCTGGTTGGTGCGTCGGGCTTCGGGTCGAACGTGTCGTGGTGGCTGGTCCCCCCCTGCGTCCAGATCAGGATGCAGTTGCGGTCCACAAGCGGCTCTCCTTCATTCGCAGCCGCCTTGCGCGCGGCGAGGAACGCGGGGAGCGTAACACCCAAGGCGCCAAGGGAGCCGACCTGCAGCAGGCCGCGGCGGGAGATGCGTTCGCAGTCGCGAAGCGTGGCGGGGAGGAAGTTCAACATGGTGCGAACTCCGGCTGTCCAATCGAGGCAGTTGTGGAGCGCCCCGCGGTGGGGAGTTTCTGGGCGCTCCGGTGGGTATCCACGGGGTATTCTATGCTATCGGAGGTGCGACGAGCAACGCATCAATCTTGGTTGACGTGTGAAATCCGGATGCAGGCAGGGTTTTCAGAGTGGAGCGATTGGGAGACACACGCAATAATGGACGTTGATGCGTCCCCCCGACGCAGCCCGCCCCGATCAAGACCCTGTGGTCTTCCCGCCGGAAGAATCGTCACGATCCCACCCAACGGAGGACGCGGACGGGCGCCTTGCCGCTTTGATCCGACTCGCCTGTTTCGCCACCGGACTCCTGTCGCTGATCGCCTCCGTCGCAATGGCTGATGGCCCGTCGGTGAAAGTCCTCCCGGAACAGGTCGCCCTGAAAGGCCGGTTTGCCCAGGCCCAACTGCTCGTGGTGGATGTCGACGCCGGCGGCACGATTACCGAGCGCTCCCTCGACCGGACGCATGACGCCGCTTACGAATCATCCGACCCGGCGATCGCCGCGGTCGATTCCGCGGGGCGGATGCTTGCGCACGCGAACGGCCAGGCGCAGATCACGGTCCGCGTCGGAGAGACGGCCCTGACGGTGCCGGTGGAAGTGTCGGGCGTCGATCCCGCCGCGCCGATTGACTTCGACGGCTACGTGCGACCGGTGATCAGCCGGCTCGGCTGCAACGCCGGCGCGTGCCACGCCAGCCAGTTCGGCAAAGGGGGCTTCGTGCTGTCGGTCTTCGGTTACGACCCCGACATGGATTACGGCGCCTTCGTCCGCGACCGCGTGCAGCGGCGGATCAACTTCATGCAGCCGGAGGAGAGCCTGTTCCTCAAAAAGCCGACGATGCAGGTCCCGCACGGCGGCGGCCAGCGGCTGACGAAGAACTCCGTTTATTACGACACTCTGGTCGCCTGGATTACTGGTGGCGCGCCTGGTCCGAAAAAGGAGGCGCCCCGGGTCATCGGGATCGACGTCCTCCCGTCGCGGCGCGTGACCGAGCCGGACACAACCCAGCAGTTGCAGGTCACCGCCCGCTACAGCGACGACACGACGCGCGACGTCACCGCCTGGGCGCGCTACGACTCGATGGACGACGCGGTGCTTTCCGTCACTCCGGAGGGACTCGTCACGGTCACCGGCAAGGGGCAGGCGCCGATCATGGTGCGGTTCGAAGGGCAGGCGAACATCGCGCTGTTCGCCTCCCCTTATGGCCCCCCTGCCGAACTGGCCGGCTGGACGAACAATAACTTCGTCGACGAACTCGCGGCGAAAAAATTCCGCGAACTGGGGATCGAGCCTTCGCCCCTGTGCGACGATGCGACGTTTCTGCGGCGGGCATTCCTCGACGCCATCGGCACGCTGCCACAGCCTGAGGACGTGACGGCCTTCCTCGCCGACCAGGACCCCGAGAAACGCACGAAGCTGGTCGACCGCCTGCTCGGCCTCACGGGCGATTCGCAGCTCGACATTTACAACGACCAGTACGCGGCCGTCTGGACGCTCAAGTGGTCCGACCTGCTCCGCAACACGAGCGACGGCGCCGCGACCGACGAGCAGCGGATGTGGGCCATGCACAACTGGATCAAGGAGGCCTTCCGCGTCAACAAGCCGTTCGACCAGTTCGTCCGCGAACTGGTCACGGCCAAGGGCTCCGTCTTCTCCAGCGGTCCGGCGAGCTACTACCGCATCTTCAACAATTCGTCCGACCTGGCGGAGGCGACCGCGCAGATCTTCCTCGGCGCGCGGCTGCAGTGCGCCAAGTGCCATCATCACCCCTTCGAGAAATACGGCCAGGACGATTATTACTCGTTCGCGGCGTTTTTCTCGCGCGTCGGGACCAAGAACAGTGACGAGTTCGGCCTGTTCGGCGGCGAGTCGGTCGTGCTCGTACGCAACAGCGGCGACGTGCGGCACCCCAAGACCGGCCAGGTGCTGCCGCCGCGCCCCCTCGACGGCGACGCGATCGACGATCCGCTCGACCGCCGCATCCCGCTGGCCAACTGGCTCACGTCGGCGGAGAACCGCGACTTCGCCCGTTCCGTCGCCAACCGCTACGTCGCCTACCTGATGGGTCGCGGCCTGGTGGAACCGGTCGACGACATGCGGGCCACCAACCCGGCAACCAACCCCGAACTGCTGGAGGCGCTGGCGGACCACTTCACCCAGTCCGGCTTCAATCTCAAGCAGCTCATCCGCGCCGTCATGGTCTCGCGGCTGTATCAACTCGACTCACAGCCGACCGAACAGAAC
>CAZWGW010000546.1:354-5454 GCA_964633565.1 uncultured Planctomycetaceae bacterium | reverse complement strand
TCATCCAGGGGCTGGGACTGGACGAGGTGATCGGCGAACTGCAGCGGATGCGGGAGGCGTCGCTGGCCGGCAAGGCAGTCTCCCCGGGGGAGTTGCACGTCGCGCTCCGGGGCGACGACATCTCCGCGGGAAAGGTCGCCCGTTCGCTGATGACGGGCGAGTTTGACCGGACGATCCTGAACAATGGCGCATTGGCAGCCGAGGAGGAACCGGGGCGGCTGGGGAGCACGGTCGGATACAAGGCGCCAACGCCGAAGCCGGGCGCAACCGGTCCCGGGTCACAAATGGAAGTGGAGCAATCGGGGGCAGGGCCGACGGAGATGGCACTGGCGTCGAGTGGGCTGAATGAGACGACGACCGGGCGACTGTCGGACTCGTTCACGGTCTCCGGCTCATTTTCTCTGCCGGGGCAGAGCGACGCGTCCGGCTCGACATCCGGATCTCGCGCGCGGCGGAAGCAGACGTTCTGGACCAGCGTGGCCCGGATCGGCCAGCAGGTCGCGTCGGCCCTGCAGTACGCACACGAACAGGGGATCACGCACCGCGACATCAAGCCGAGCAACCTGCTCCTCGACGTGCAGGGGACCGTGTGGATTACGGACTTCGGACTCGCCAAGGCGACCGATCAACAGGACATCACTCATACGGGCGATATTCTCGGCACGCTGCGCTACATGCCGCCCGAGGCGTTCGAAGGGAGATCGGATGCGCGCGGCGACCAGTATTCGCTCGGTCTGACGTTGTACGAACTGCTGGCGCGGGAACCGGCGTTCGCCGAGAAGGACCGGCACAAGCTGATCAAGCTGGTGACGACGACCGAACCGCCGCGGATCGAGAAACTCAATCCCGATGTCCCGCACGACCTGGCGACGATCGTGCAGAAGGCCATCGACCGCGACCCGTCGCATCGCTACGCGTCGGCGCGCGAATTCGCGGACGACCTCCAGCACTTTCTCAACGACGAGCCGATCCGGGCCCGACGGTTCTCGACGATCGAACGACTGGCCCGCTGGAGTCGGCGGAACCGGGGGCTGGCGGCATCACTGGCGGCCGTGTGCGGACTGCTGCTCGTCATCAACATTGTCGGCCCGATCATGACCTGGCGGCTGGCAAGACTCAACGTCGCATTGCAAGAGAGACAGACCCAACTGGAATCCGAAACCGCGCGGGCGGATACCTTCAGGGCCTTCGCCAATCTGCTTGAGAAGTCATCCGGGTTCGCCGCTCGCAGCGAAATGGTCGATCAGATCGATGGATTTCAGGTGGATCTCGAAGGTCTGCTCGAATTGCGTCCGCATGACCCGTTACTGTGGAGAGTTCTCAGCCGAAGGCAGGCTGCCATGGGACAGAGGCAAGCGGCCGCCGAATCGCTGTCGCGGGCGAGGCAACTGGCGGAACAGCTTCTGGCGGAACAGGCGCGGGCGGAAGCGCCCGTTGATGAAGGGCTGCTGGATTTTCTCGTGGATCTGCTCCTGTATGGATCGAACCTGCCGGTGCGTTGGGCGGTCCTGGAACCGACGGACTGCCTGGCAGAATCCGCGACGAGACTCACCTGCCGGGACGACGGTTCGATTGTTGCGACTGAACAGCCGCTTCAGAACGAGATTTACCGCATCACCGGGCAAACTGACCTGACGCGCATCTCCGCACTTCGTCTGGAAGCGCTGGTCGACCGGAACAATTCAGGTCCGGGACCCGGCTGGGCCGGTGGAAATTTTCACCTCACAGAAGTGCGCGTGCTTCTGCAACGAGTCGGGCGGCCGGCGGTACCAGTGAGCGTTCGCAATGCGGCAGCCGATTACACGCGGCCGCATCAGACGGGGACTGCCGTGCTGGACGACGACCATTCGACGTACTGGGATATCCAGCCGAAGACCGGTCAACGGCACTGGCTCGTCCTGTCTCTGGATGCAGTAACGGAACTTGCCGGGGACGACCGGGTGATTGTCGAGATGGACTTCCGCGACGCTGACGATCCGGCAGCAAAGCTCGCCTGTTTTCGCCTCTCCGTGACGGATGACCCGACCGCGTTCGACATCCATCAGCAACGCGCTGTGGTCTCGGGATACGAGCCATATCTCCGGCTGGGCGCCGCATACACGGCCGTCGGCGATTCAAGACAGGCAGCCGAGTGGAACGCCCGAGCGCTGGACCGGGCGCCCGGATTCGCCGCCCGCCGCGGTCTCGTCAAACAGATTGACGAATTGCACATGGACCTCGGTCATCTGCTCACGCTGCGTCCCGATGACCCACTCGTGTGGTGGGCCCAGGCAGGTCACCAGATGGCGGTCGACGATTGGGACGCTGCCGCCGAATCGACGACCAGGGCGCGGAGTCTGATCGAAGATCTGCTTGCGGCCTCTCCGGACGACGAAACACTGGCCGGTTTCCTCGCCGACCTGCTGCTGGCTGAGCCACAGCCGCCTGTCTCGTGGACCCCGCTTCCGCGGCCGTACGTGGAATCGGACCACGGTGAACAGTTCCTGTTCTTAGACGATGGGAGCATCTTTGTCAGTGGCTCCAATCCGCAGCAGGCTGTGTACCGCATCCGTGCGCACAGCCCGCTCCCGACCGTGTCCTCTCTCCGCATCGAGACGGTGCCGGACACCCGGCTTCCCCTCGCGGGAACCGGCCGATACCCCGAAAACGGCAACTTCTTTCTGTCCGAAGTGACACTCGGAGTCGTTCCCCCGGGTTCCGGCGGGACACCAGCGCCCGTGAACATCGCCGCGATTGTGGCCGACGCGCAGAAGTCGGCTGAATTCGCGCCAACGAACATGATCGACGGGAATCCGCGTTCCGTCTGGGACGTGTGGCCGCGACAGTCCGAACGCCATGCGGCCATCCTCCGCTTGCAAACGCCGGTGCAATCCAGTCAGGGAGATCTGCTGATCACGCTCGACAGCGGGATCACCAGGCCTGGCCGGCACGGTCTGGGCCGCTTTCGCCTCTCCGTGACCGACGACCCGACCGCCTTCGACACCTGTGAGCGCAACTTCGCACTCCGGCGCATCAAGGATCCGTGGGAGCGGCTGGGCGCCGCGTACGCCGTTGGCGGCGATGCACGCGGGGTGGCAAAGTGTTTTGCCAGACTGCTGGACCGGACGCCGGACTATGCCGCCAGACTCAAACTGGTCGAACAGATCCAGAAACGGCCGACGGACCTCGGCGAGCTGCAGGCGCTGCGCCCCTTCGATCCCGTGTTTGAGTGGCTGCGTTGGCGAAGCCGGTTCCGCGAATCGGCCGATGCGGCCAATCCGGACCAGGCGCTGGGCGAGTTCTTCGAATACCTCGAGCAAACGCGCGAAATCGATCTCAGAATGCTGTATAACGTGCCCGAGTTTCACAGAGTTGTGGAACAGGCCGGATTTGAACAGTTGCTCGAAGCGCGACTTGCGCAATCAACGCCCGGGGTACGGCAGCAGGTCTGGACAAAACAGCCGGTTCAGAGGTTTGGGGCGCAGTTTCAGCGGCATCGGGAGGGCATTGCGGCATTGATCGCGGAATTTGATTCCGACGGGCTGTGCCCCGTGTTTCTCGGCGCCAGCCCGTTGTCGACCGATTCCGTTCCGAACTTTGTCGTACGTTGGACCAGCGAGCCCAGGGACCATCGCATTCAATTGAAGCTGACCCGGAAGCAACTGGACGAGTTGCTCAAGACGCCGCCGGACGGGATGCAACCTGTTTCCCTGGAAGAGTACCTCGACGGGACTGAGACTCTTTACGCAGCCTTGTGGGTGCAGCAGGCGACACCGGCGCCCTGGCAACTGCATGAGCGGCTGAATGAGTCTGAGACGCGGCAACTGGCAGCCTCGATACAGGAACGGAGATTTCGACCGACGTACGTGAACGCGTATCCGGACGGCACGTTCACGACGGTGTGGGTCAGGGATGACGGTCGGTCGGAGTTGCTGCTCGGGCTGACGTATCAGGACTTGATGGACCTTCAGCAGCGGCGGGCCGCTGACTGTCTGCCGACCGGAATTGACTCGCACTTTGATGGTCGGCGCAGACGGTACTGCGTGATCCTCGACAGCAGCATCAAAGGTGTCGAATGGAAATTCACTCTGCTGACTCGTGACAGCGAGATTCAAAGCGTCAGTGACGGGAATTTTGAGGCCGGCTGGAAAGTGGTCGCGACCACTGACGCACCAGTGGGGAGCGCGATGGCCGGCGCGCGTTGAGACTGCCCCTGTGGGCCGGCACGCATCGCCGCCTGATCCTTGACACCGTTAATGTCCGGATTGAACTGCGAGACGACGGGCCCTCAGTCCGGCCGATGGTAGTGAATACTCGCCTTGCGGACCTGTTCCGCCCTCAAAATCTTCCGGTTTCCCTGCAGACGCTTTGCTCCGGATTGCATTTAGAGGAATATGAGCCATGGCATGCTCCAAGATTCACGCAACCCGACGGAACTGCTGGAACGCGCCGCTGGTGGGGACCAGACGGCGGTGGAGCAGTTGTTTTCGATGTACCGCGAACGTCTCAAGTCGATGGTGCGACTGCGGTTAAGTAGACGCCTCCAGGGCCGTGTCGACGATTCGGATGTCCTGCAGGAGGCATACCTCGATCTCAGCCGCAAGTTGCCGGAATACCTGCAGAACCAGGAGTTGCCGTTCTTTCTGTGGCTGCGGCACATCACGGGGCTGAAACTCTCGGAGATCCACCGCCGGCACCTCGGGACGCAGTTGCGCGACGTGGATCGCGAGGTCTCGCTGCATCGCGGGGCGTTGCCGGAAGCCAACTCCGTATCGCTGGCCGCACACCTGCTGGGGACGCTGACGTCCCCCTCGGAGGCCGCTGTCCGGGCGGAGCAGCGGCTCTACGTGCAGGAGGCCATCAACGGCATGGACCCGATCGATCGCGAAGTGCTGGCCCTCAAACACTTCGAACAGCTCAGCATCAGTGAGATCGCCACCGTGCTGGAACTGTCCAGGGCCGGCGCCGGGAGCCGCTATCTGCGGGCGATCAAACGGCTCAAGGATGCGCTGGCCCGTGTTCCCGGATTCGAGGCGCTTTGAAATTCTTCACTGCTGTGCGGGAAAGATGACGTGTCATGTCGCAGGTCGGCTCGGACTCGGAAGTCGTCGTCGAACTGGC
>CAZWGW010000546.1:0-344 GCA_964633565.1 uncultured Planctomycetaceae bacterium | reverse complement strand
CTGGCCGAGGAGTTCATCGACCGTTACCGCCGCGGCGAGCGTCCGCCGCTGGGCGAGTACACGGCGCGGTATCCGCATCTCAAGGCGCGGATCGAGGACGTCTTCCCCGCGATGGCGATGATGGAGAACATCGCCATCCGCGACGGTTCCGGAAACGCCCGCGCGTCGGTCGATCAGGACCGGCGCCCGGCGCATCCGCCGTCGATCGGCGATTACCGCATCATCCGCGAAGTCGGCCGGGGCGGCATGGGGATCGTCTACGAGGCGGAACAGCTCTCGCTCGGCCGACGCGTGGCGCTCAAGGTCCTGCCGCAGCAGATGCTGCTCGACAGGAAACACAAGCG
>CAZWGW010000545.1:0-5457 GCA_964633565.1 uncultured Planctomycetaceae bacterium | reverse complement strand
CACCCGCAGGATCTTGTCGTGCGCCCGCGCCGAGAGCCCCATCTCCTCCATCGCCGACTTCAGCAGCGACTCCGCATCCGGATCGAGCTTGCAGTGGCGGCGGATCTCACGCGGCGTCATGGTGCCGTTGACCGACGACGGGTCCGCGCCGAATCGCTCACGCTGCGCGTCGCGGGCGGCCACGACCTGTTCGCGCATCGTGCGGCTGTCGGTGCCGGTCGTTTCGTCGGAGAGTTCGCGGAACGGCACCGGCGGGACTTCGATGTGGATGTCGATCCGGTCCAGCAGCGGGCCGCTGATCCGCGAGAGATACCGCTCGATCTGCACCGGGCTGCAGTTGCAGTTCCGCTTGGGGTCGCCGCGGAAACCGCACGGGCAGGGGTTCATCGCCGCCACGAGCATCAGGTTCGCCGGAAACGTCACGCTCCCCATCGCGCGCGAGATCGTCACGCGGTGCTCCTCCAGCGGCTGCCGCAGCACTTCCAGCGTGCGGCGGTTGAACTCCGGGAGTTCATCCAGGAACAACACGCCGTGATGGGCCAGCGAGATCTCGCCCGGCGTGGGGGTGCTGCCGCCGCCGACCAGCCCTGCCTCGCTGATCGTGTGGTGCGGCGAGCGGAAGGGGCGCGTGAGCAGCAGTGCCTGCCCCTCCTGGAGGCGGCCGACCGCGCTGTAAATGCGCGTCGTTTCCAGGCTCTCTTCGGGGGCGAGGTCAGGGAGGATCGAGCCGAGCCGCTGCGCGAGGAGCGTCTTGCCGGTGCCGGGCGAGCCGATCATCAGCAGGTGGTGCCGCCCCGCCGCGGCGACGGTCACGGCCCGTTTTGCCGTCTCCTGGCCCTTCACGTCGCTGAAGTCGATCGCATACTTGCCGTGCTCGGCCACCGCCTGTTGCCAACTGAAGTCGGTCGGCTCGATGTCGAGCTGGCCGCTGTAGAAGCCGACCGCTTCGGCCAGCGATCCGACGGCGATCACCTCGACCCCTTCAACGACGGCCGCCTCGCGCGCGTTGGCGACCGGCACGACCAGCCCGCGTCGCCCCTCCGTCTTGCACTGCAGCGCCATCGACAGCACCCCCTTGATCGGCCGCACCGTGCCGTCAAGCGCCATCTCACCAACCGCGGCATACGTCGCCAGCTTCTCGGAAGCCAGTTGTCCGCTGGCGATCAGAAAGCCCAGCGCGATCGGCAGGTCGAATGACGCGGCGTCCTTGGGGAAGTCGGCTGGCGAGAGGTTGATCACGATCCGGTCGACCGGCCTGGTGTAGCCGCTGTTGACCAGCGCCCGCTCGATGCGGTGGGTGCTCTCCTTGACGGCGGCCTCCGCCAGGCCGACGAGGATCGTCTTGGGGAGGGCGGCCGGCGAGATATCGACTTCGACCTCCACCGGCCGGGCGTCGATGCCCAGCAGCGAATAAGTGCAGAGTTTGGCAAGCATGGTCCCACGCCCTGGAGGAGCGGAGTACGGCGTACGGCGGCCGGTCATCGAAACAGATGTACATTGTGGCCACGTCGCCGGCCGATGACAACGGTGGAAGCGAAAAGCAGCCGGATACCGTGTGACAATTGCTTGCAATGGGTATCAGCCGCCATTAGACTGCGGGATCTTGGCGGAGGGGTTCATTCCTCATAGAAGGAAGCGTCCATGCTTCTTGCCGACTGACCTCCACACCACTGCTTGATGCGCCGCTCTGCGCGCAGCCCATCGGCCGGGCGCCGGTTCCTATGCACCATGACAACGGCGCGAAAGGTATGCGCCAGGTGCCCGGCAACAACTCGAGATCAATCCTCTCTGTTCCCTCATTTTCCGGAGACAGTCTATGAAACGACGTGGATTTACGCTCATCGAGCTGCTGGTCGTGATCGCGATCATCGCGGTCCTGATCGCCTTGCTGCTCCCCGCCGTGCAGCAGGCGCGCGAGGCGGCGCGGCGGACGCAGTGCAAGGACCACCTGCATAACATCGGACTGGCCCTGCACAACTATCACGACACGTACCGCAGCTTCCCGATGGGCTGGGTCTGGCCGCGGGCCCCGAATCCGGCGGACTACGACAACGACCAGACCGCGTGCTGGACCTGGGGGGCGATGCTGCTCCCGGCGCTGGAACAGACCCCGGTCTACAATCAACTCGGCGTCGGCCAGGGCTATCCCAACACGCTGATTGCCGGCAACATCAATTCGCCGGTACTGAAGGCGATGCGGACGCAACTGGAGGTCTTTCGCTGCCCGTCCGATCCCGAGGATGCTCTGAACATCTACGATGGCTTCGAGTTCGATGAAGCTCCGTACGGCGCCGGGACGGACATCGGAACGGCCGTCAGCAACTACCTGGGGGCGAACAACCATGGCCACATCGCCGGTCTGGCCGTTGACGGTCGCTCGGAGTACGACGACGACGAGGCGACCGGCATGTTCACTCACAACTTCTGCCGCAAGATGCGTGACCTCACGGACGGGAGTTCCAACACCATTGCGGTCGGTGAGCGGGCTTCGTGGATCCCGGCGCCCAACGGAGGGAGGATCGTCTGCAACGGCGGCGTGATCTACGCGATCAAGGACGCCGACGATCGGGACACCGAAATGTTCAACGGCGGCACAAACGCTACCGACACCGGTCCGTCGATGTGTGTTTCCACCGGGCTGGTCCCGATCAATTTCACGACTTCTGTGGACGCGCCCCAAGGCGCGCAGCAGGGGTTCTCCAGCCAGCACGAAGGAGGCGCACATTTTCTGCTCGGGGACGGGTCGGTCCGGTTCATTTCCGAGAACATCCATCACAACAACATGGCGCCATGGATCGACCCCGCCAACGGGACCAGTTCCATCGTCGACAGCACGTTTGAGCGCCTGATTGCGATTCAGGATGGCCAGGTGGTCGGCGAGTTCTGAGCAGCGATTGGATGACGAACAGTTTGTCGCCGCCCCGACGTGGTCACGTCGGGGCGGTGGCGTTTACCGCCCCCACGAGTCGGCAAGGCAATTCCGGGAAGCAAGCGTGTCGTCTTCACACGGCGTGAGGACCACGCCTGGCTGCCGCTCGCAACCGGGCCGTTCAGCCTTGACAGTGGAGTGCCGCTGTTCGCATGATGTTGAGTGTCGCAGATCTTGCGAATCACATTCGCCTTCGAACCGTATCCAGATGTCGTCGGGACCTGACACTCGGCCGGCGTTCCTCCATCGCAGATTGTGGATCGCACTGCGCATTCTTCCGCGCTTCTTCACACGTGCCGCCCTCTCCGTCGCCGATGTCAATCCGACGATGGAGCATGAGATCTTTCGCCGGCTGATTCTGAATCCCAGCGGCGGCTTGTAACGCTTTTCGACTGCGTCCTTTCCCGGGATCCTGCGGAGGTACACATTTCGTTCCCGCGGAGGTGTACGGTCGCGGCATTGCCGCGCCCGTGCGGTTCGCGATTCGTCGACTTCCATTGGATGCTCAGCGCGGCGCCTGTGCTACGGCGCGTGCTTTCATGTCATTTTTGTAAAGCGAGGTACACATGCACCGGAAACGAAACTGCCGTGGGTTCACGCTGATCGAGCTACTGGTTGTGATCGCGATTATCGCGATCCTGATCGCCCTGCTGCTCCCCGCCGTGCAGCAGGCGCGCGAGGCGGCTCGGCGGACGCAGTGCAAGGACCACCTGCACAACATCGGACTGGCCCTGCACAACTACCACGACACGTACCGATCCTTCCCGATGGGCTGGGTCTGGCCGCGGGCACCGAATCCGGCGGACTACGACAACGACCAGACCGCTTGCTGGACCTGGGGGGCGATGCTGCTCCCGGCGCTGGAACAGACTCCGGTCTACAATCAACTCGGCGTCGGCCAGGGCTATCCGAATACGCTGATCGCCGGCAATCTCAATTCCCCAGTCTGGGTCGCGCTCCGCACCCAACTCGAAGTCTTCCGCTGCCCGTCCGATCCTGAGGACGCCTTGAACATCTACGACGGATTCGAATTCGACGAGGCACCCTATGGCGGCGGGACCAACATGGGGACGGCTGTGAGCAACTATCTGGGTGCCAACAACCACGGCCACATCGCGGGTCTGGCCGTCGACGGCCGCTCGGAGTACGACGACGATGAGGCGACCGGCATGTTCACTCACAACTTCTGCCGCAAGATCCGCGACCTCACGGACGGAAGTTCCAACACCATTGCGGTCGGCGAACGCGCGTCGTGGATTCCGGCGCCCAACGGAGGGAGGATCGTCTGCAACGGCGGCGTCATCTACGCGATCAAGGACGCCGACGACCGTGACAGCGAAATGGGTAATACGACGGATACCGGGCCGTCGATGTGTGTTTCGACGGGTCTGGTGCCAATCAATTACACCGGCGGGGCTCCGTTTCCCCAGGGAGCGCAGCAGGGCTTCTCCAGCCAGCACGAAGGGGGAGCGCACTTCCTGTTGGGCGACGGATCGGTCCGGTTCATCTCCGAAAACGTCAACCACAACAATCTGGCGCCATTCGTCGACCCCGCAAACGGAACCAGTTCCATCGTCGACAGCACGTTCGAACGGCTGATTGCAATCCAGGACGGGCAGGTCATCGGAGAATTCTGATCCGAGTTGCATTGCCGGCCATTCACAGACCGCCCCGACGACATGTCCGTCGGGGCGGTGGTATTTTATGATGCCATCTTGCCGGAAGATTGGCGCGAGCACTTGCCAATCTGGTCGGCCGAGTGTTCTCCTGCGCCTCTCGCCCATGTCAGCCAATCGTTCCGCTGCTCTCCCCGCCCGACGCGGCTCGCCGTTGCGGCGCGCGGCATCCTGGCGATGGGAGCGACGGTTTGCTCCGGTTGATGCGGCATCGCTGGCCGTGTTCCGCATCGCCTTCGGGTCGCTGATGGTGTGGGAGGTGTGGCGGTACTGGCGCGCCGGCTGGATCACGGAATACTTTGTCACCCCGACGTTTTTCTTCCGATATGCCGGGTTCGAATGGCTCCCGGCCCCCTCGCCCGGCGCGGTCTACTGGCTCTGGGCGCTGATGGCGCTCGGGGGAGCAGGGATGGCGCTCGGACTCTGCTATCGAGTGAGCGCCGCCCTGTTGACGCTCACGTTCACGTACTTTTTTCTGCTCGATGCATCGAACTACCTCAACCACTTCTATCTCATCTGCCTCCTGGGAGTGCTGCTGACGCTGCTCCCCGCGCACCGCATCTGGTCGCTCGACGCCTGGTGCAGCGGCCGGTGCGATCCGACGGTGCCGGCATGGACCGTCTGGCTGCTCCGGTTCCAGGTGGGTGTTCCCTACTTTTTCGGCGGGGTCGCCAAGCTGGAGCGCGACTGGCTGCTGAGCATTCCGATGCGGGACATGCTGATCCCGCGGTTCGACCTCCCCTTTGTCGGTCCGTACCTGCTGGAGTGGTGGACGGCGGACGTGTTTGCGTTTGGCGGCCTGCTGTTCGACCTACTCGTCGTGCCGTTCCTGCTCTGGAAGCGGACGCGCAC
>CAZWGW010000544.1:1479-5471 GCA_964633565.1 uncultured Planctomycetaceae bacterium | reverse complement strand
GCATGCTCGCAAGCTCGTTTAACCCGTAGCCGCAGGCGAGGGAGAGTTGCGGCATCGGAATTCTTCGCCTGCGGCTACGGGTTAACCGATCGTATCGCCGCGCTACGCAGCAGCACAGCGTGTCGTCAATTCTGCTCCTCGATGGACAACACGTCCTGCGGGTTGCCGTCAAACTTGAGAGCAGGCAGCGCCTGCTGCAGTCGATCGCGGACATCCACCGTGACCCGTCCGGGCAGCTTCAGCACCCGCAGCCGATTCAGTCCGGCCAACTGGATTGCACCGGCGTTCGTGATCTCGGTGTCGCTCACGTCGAGGAACTCAAGCTGGTCACACGCCACGAGGTGGGGTACTCCTCCATCCGAGATCGGGATTCCGCCGAACTCGAGCACGGCCAGGCTGGACAGCTTCTGCAGATGCGCCAGTCCGGCGTCCGTGATCGGAGCCCCATGCAGGACGAGATGTCGAAGCCGCGTCAGGCCCGTCAGGTGGGCCAGACCGGCGTCGGTCACCCCGGCGGCAAAGCAGACTTCCAGGTATTCCAGCCGTGAGAGGCCCGGGAGCGCTTCCATGCGGGCGTCGTCCGTGCCCCACGGCAGGGTGAGCCGTTTCAGGTGCGGCAGTTCCCGCAATGACGCCAGTCCGGCGGTGGTAACCTGACCAGAGTGCACAAGGTTCAACTCCTCCAGCGACTTCAATTGCACAACCTGCGCGAGCAGGTCGTCGGTGAGTGCGCTCTCACCGAACGCCAGTTGCCGAATGTCCGGCACGTCGTTAATGATCCGCGGAAGCAGCGCGGCAAGCGCGGCGCGGCTGTGTCCGTATTCGGCAATCAATTCGGCGGCCTGTTGATGGCTGATGATCGGCGCCGGCGGCGGCTCGCCCGGGAGCCGGACTCCCGCCAGCCTGTCGTCCGGATGCACGAATTTGCCGCGCCACAGGCCACGCAGGTTCTCCCGGGCGATGACCTCGTCGGCGTGCAGCGAGCTGTGATCGGCCAGCGCCCAGCCGTTGACAATCATCGCACGTTCGATGCTCGTATTGCCGACGAATCCCATCCACGGACCGTCGCCGTCGTCATTTTGGAAACACATCACGGGCCTGTTGCCGATCAACTCGCGCAGGAATTCCGCTCCTTCCTTGCCGCAGGAGTACAGCGTGTCTCCGTTCATTGCCATCTGACCGGGGTTGGGAATCGTGACGTCCAACTCGATACTGGTCCCGTCGGAGAACCGGATTGTGCGGGAGTCGAGCACCGTGACCGGGCCGGTGACCCTGAGCCAGACCGTGTCGCCACCGCCATGATTGATCGAGCCCGCAACGTGGTCGTGGACGGTCGCCTCCGCCGCCGCAGCCGGTGCCGGTGGAAGTGCGTTGTGCCTGGCGGCGACTTCGCCCGGCAGACGCTCGCCTTTCCGCCAGCGATCCGGCGGAACAAACTCCCCGCGCCACAAGCCTCGCTTGTTGCGGCGGGCAATCAGTTCGGCCGGCACCGTGAGGGAGTGGTCGGCGATCGCCCACCCGTTGAGGATGAGTTCGAGCCCGAGGTTGGTGTCGTCGACGAAACAGAGACCGGTCCGACGATCGCCGCGGCGGTACTCGTCCGTATCGGCGTTGACGTACATTGTGACGACCCGGTCCCCGATCAGCCGGGTGAGAAACTCGGCAGCTTCCTTTCCCGCCGGGTAGAGTGCGTCGCCAATCTTTCCCTGCTGCTCCAACTCGGGGCCGTTTTCCAGTGCGACCTCGGTCCCATCCTCGAACGCGATCATGTAGCCGTTCAGCACGCGGACTTTTCCGCTGACGATGAGCCAGCGCCCCTGGCTGTGGGCCAGTCCACCCGCGATGAATTCCCTCTGGGGATCGGCATTTGCTTGCGGCGGCTGGTCCGGTTCCTGCGCGGGCGCCACATTGATGAGAGTGAGAAGGACCACTCCAGTGAGACAAGTAGCGCGAAACATGTCACACTCCTCTGAGAATGAGCACGGGCCGTGGTGACATTCGCGGCGGCCGCGAGCGCCGCCGATGCGCTCCCTTGTAGCGAGGCCGGACTGATTACGGAAATACTTTGTTCCTATCCGATTGATAGGCGCGGACTATCGAGACGCGATCGAGGTCCGCGTTGCAATGGCAAACCGATCGCTTCACGCGGTACGATGATCGCCGTTGCGGGCACTCTGTTGCAGGAGTTGGCGATGAGACGCGCGTCGACTGTATGGCCTGCTGTGTTGGCGCTGGTCACTCTTCTGGCGGCGCGGCCATCGTCCGGTGCCAACGCTGCCGCCCTCGCCCGGCAGATCGATGATCTGGTCCAGGCGCGGCTCGATTCCGAGGGGGTGCCACGCGTCGCCGCGGCCGACGATGCCGAGTTCCTGCGGCGCGTCTTCCTCGATCTGCATGGCGTCGTGCCGTCGGCGGAACGGGCCGCCGCGTTTCTTGACGACGACGCTCCGGGCAAACGAGCCGCGCTCATCGACGACCTGCTGGCCGGCCCGCGGTTCGGCGAATACCTGGGGGACGTGTGGCGCGGCCGACTCATCTCTCCGCTCGCGAACGAGCAGCGGATGCAGCCGGACCGGTTCGCCGAGTGGCTGGCCGAACGGTTCAACAACGATCGCTGGGACAGGACGGTCTACGACCTGCTGACCGCTTCCGGCAAGATCGACGACAACCCCGCGGTGACCTACCTGATTGAAGGGCGGCACCCGCTGGGCGTCTCGGACCTGACCGACCTCAGTTCGCGCTACTTTCTCGGTGTGAGGCTCAACTGTGCGCAGTGCCACGATCATCCGTTCGTCAAGTGGTCACGCGAAGACTACTGGGGGATGGCGGCGTTCTTCGTGCAGATTCAGACCCCCGGCCGCGCGAAGATGGTCTATCAGGCGGGAGTGCAGGACAACCCGCGTGTGACGCTCGCATCCCTGGCGGACGCCGACATGCTGGAGGGATATCTCTCCCGCCCGCCGACGTTCCTGGGGGGCGCGGCTCTCGACTCGGCGGACGAGCCGTACCGCCAGGCGCTGGCCCGCTGGATCACGTCTCCCGGGAATCCGTACTTTGCCCGCGCGGCGGTCAACCGGATATGGTGGCAATTCTTCGGCCGGGGGATCGTTAATCCGGTCGACGACATGCACAGCGGCAATTCACCGTCGCATCCG
Source organism: uncultured Planctomycetaceae bacterium (assembly GCA_964633565.1). Classification (GTDB taxonomy): domain Bacteria; phylum Planctomycetota; class Planctomycetia; order Planctomycetales; family Planctomycetaceae; genus CAZWGW01. Next base: position 2,316 of record CAZWGW010000544.1, on the reverse strand, counting down.
GAACTGCTGGACCTGTTGAGCCGAGAGTTCGTCGAGTCCGGGTTCGACCTGAAATTCCTCTGTCGCGCGATCCTCAACAGCCGCACGTACCAGCAGACAAGCCGGCCCGGCGAACGTCCGGATGAAGAAGCCCGATTGTTTGCCCGGATGTCGATCAAGGTGCTCACGGCCGGGCAACTGTACGACTCGCTGGTGGAGGTCCTCGGGCCGCCGACGAAAACACCAGCGAACAACGCGCGGTTCGGGGTGCGGCAGGAGTTCACGCAGTTCTTCGCCGCGGACGGTGACCCCGAACCGACCCGTTACGACCGCGGCATTCCGCACGTGCTGCGGCTCATGAATTCACCGCAGTTTGCCGGCCGCAGTCTGACGGCCCTGGTCTCACGCATCGCGACGCCGGGCCGTGCGCCGGATGAGGTGGTCGATGAAATGTTCCTGACGATCCTCGCGCGGCGTCCCACACCCGACGAACGACAACTGGCGCTGGACCAACAGAACAGCACGGACGCCGACGGCGCCTGCCGCGAACTGGCGTGGGCGCTGCTGATGACCAGTGAGTTCTCGCTGAATCACTGAGACATAAGGAGACGGCCATGCGGATGAATATCACCCGACGCGGCTTCGTCGCGGGCGCGGCGGCCGGTGGCACGCTGAGCGGCTGGCTTGGACGACTCGCCGCCCACGCGACCGAGCAACCTGTTGCCAAATCGTGCATCCTGCTCTGGATGTCCGGCGGGCCGAGCCACCTCGACACCTTTGACCTCAAGCCCGAAGCGCCCGGCAACATCCGCGGCGAGTTCCGGCCGATCGACACGTCCGTCCCCGGCATCCAGGTCA
>CAZWGW010000544.1:0-1469 GCA_964633565.1 uncultured Planctomycetaceae bacterium | reverse complement strand
GCAGATTGACGCCGATGACGGCGTCGAACTTGCCTTCCCGCAGTTCGCGCAGCAGATGCAGCATGCGGCGCTGCTCCGCGGCATGAGCACGGTCGAATCGGACCACCAGCTTGCCACCTACCACGTGCACACGGGGTATCAGAAGCGGGCCGGCGGGCTGAGTTTTCCCAGCCTGGGTGCGCTGGTCTCCCAGCAGCTCGGGCGGCAGGATGTCCCGCTGCCGAACTTCGTCTGTATCGGTGCGGGGCCGCGGCAGGCGACGCGGTCCGGGTTTCTCGGTCCCGACCACCAGCCGCTCGACGTCACAGATCCGGACCGCGGGTTGGACTTCATTGAGTCGCCGTCCGGCACGGTCGAATTCGACCGGCAATACGGTTTGCTGCGCCGCTTTGAGACGTCCTTCGATGCAACATACCGCTCCGAGGCCGGGCGGGCGCACGCCGCAGCGCTCGACCGGGCGGTGCGGCTGATGACGTCGGACCAGAAGCAGGCGTTCGACCTGTCGCACGAGCCCGATGCGCTCCGCGACCGCTATGGCCGGACCAGTTTCGGTCAGGGCTGCCTGATGGCCCGGCGGCTGGTCGAATCGGGGGTGCGGTTTGTGGAGGTGCTGATGGGGGGCGGTGTGGCGTGGGACACGCACCGCGACAATTTTCCCCGCACACGCGCGCTGTCGGCCGACGTCGACGTCGGGATGTCGGCCCTCATCGACAACCTGCACGAGCGCGGGCGGCTCGATTCGACGCTGGTGATCTGGATGGGAGAGTTCGGCCGCTCGCCGCAGACCACCAGCGGCGGCGGTCGCAATCACTGGGCCCGCGCCTGGACGAGCGTGCTGGCGGGGGGCGGCATCCGCGGCGGCCAGGTCGTCGGCCAGACCGATCGCGACGCGGCCGCGGTCCTTGAGCGGCCGATCAGCGTGACCGATTTTCTGGGGACGGTGTGTTCGGTGCTCGGGATCGACCACACGCACGAGAACCGCGCGCCGGGGGTTGCGCGGCCGATCCCGCTCGTGGACACCAGCAAAACCGTGAAAGTCGTGTCGGAACTGTTGTAGGAGAGGACGGTAGCGGCGATGGGCGCCAATTCGGCGGAGTGGCGGCAGAAGTTCCGATCTGCTGCCGATGAACTTTTCCGGGAAACACGTCCGGGAACGTAGGCCCAGCGGCACGGGGGGCAAGGCGGGCCGGCGGAAGCGGCCGGCCGCTGATGGTCGGTCCAGTGAACTGTTGCGAGGGTTGCGATGCGAAAACGAAAGCCATCCCGACGCCGACCATCGGCGCGAGCGGACGAAGAGACGGCCGTCGTGGGGGTCGCCTGGTACTCGCCGGCGGAATTTGTGCGACTGCGCGAATGCGCCGCCGACTTGGACATCATCGAGGACACGCACGCCGAGTGGGAGGACAATGCGATCAAGACGCTGCAGGTGCTGGCCCGGCAGGGCGTCATGGCGGAGCGTGTACCGCTAG
>CAZWGW010000543.1:2679-5484 GCA_964633565.1 uncultured Planctomycetaceae bacterium | reverse complement strand
GGACCTGCGGAAGCAGGCCCGGCGCCAGGAAAAGGTCAAGAACTTCAAGGTCATCGTAATTGTCCTGTTTGTCCTGAGCCTCCCCGGCTGTCTGGGGCCGATCATGGCCATTGCCGACGCCGTCGTGCTGTTGCCGCGGCGGGACACCCTCCGCCGCTGCGGTCCGGCATTCATGGTCATTGGCTATACGGCCCTCGGCCTGTCGGTGATCTACACGATCCTGCTCGCCTTGTTTATGCTGAGTGAGATAAACTCGTGAAGACCGTGCGCTAACGTGTACATACCGGAGTCCGTTGTGACGAGGACCTGCGTTTGACCCCTTCGTTCCCCCCGATTCGCATTGCCGGACCGCAGGAGGCGACCGTTGTCTGCCCCCGGTGCGAGGTCGAGATCGCCCTGGGCGACCCGACCGTCGCCTGTTCGCGCTGCGGGCACGTCCATCACGCGGCCTGCTGGGGGGAGGGGTGCGGCTCGTACGACTGCGCTCCGGCAGCACGGCGGTCCGTGGGGGGCTCGGTGCTTCGCGTTTCCGCCGCTGAACTTGCCGACGCGGTCCCGCTCCTCCCCACGCGTACGGCCTCTTCGTTCGACGACGACGCCGAGGCCATCCGCAACAGCACCCGGCTCAAGCGGCGGCTGAATGTCTGGGCGCTCGTTGCATTTCTCGTGGCCCTGACATCGCTCGCCGCCGGTGGAGTCGCGCTGTTCACGGAACTGATCGCCCTCCAGGTGGCCGGGTTGCTGGCCGGAGTGGCAGCCCTGCTGCTCGGCATTATCGGCGTCCTCGCCCATTCGAACCGCCGCCGCGGCCTGGGACTGGCAGTGCTCGGGATCTGCCTGGGACTGGGAAACCTGATCTGCTGGACGGTCTCGCTCAGCCAGTTCGGACAGGACGCGGCGCGGGCCCACTTCGACCTCGAGGAGTTCGAACCCGACCCGGAAGCGCTCGCCGAACTCCCCGAAGGGATCGGCCGCGCCATGCGCGCGAACGTCCTGATCACGGCCGAGGCCGGGTGGAAGTCGATGTTTGAGGCCGGCATCGGCTCCGGAGTGATCCTGCGGATCGAGGACGGCATGGCGCTGGTCGTGACGAACCGGCACGTGATCGACATGAAGTTCGACGAACGGGAGTCGACGGCCCCCGCCGATCTCGCCGGACTCGCCCACGTCACCGTCAAGATGATCGGACAGCCGGCCCTCGGCGCACAGATCGTGTGGGTCGCCCCCGACGGGATCGATCTGGCCCTGCTGCAGGTCCCAGTCACCGCCGATGAACCGCGCGAGGCCCACTGGGACACGGGCCAACACGTCGTCGTCGGCGACGACGTGTTCGCCATCGGCAACCCGCACGGCCTGGGCTGGACGCACACCGGCGGCGACGTCTCCCAGATCCGCAGCCAGGAACACGCGGCGCACGAATACCGCGTGATCCAGACCAGCGCTCCGATCAACCCCGGCAACAGCGGCGGCGGACTGTATTCCCATGAGGGCCTGCTGATCGGCATCAATACGTGGACGCAGGACAAGCGGTTTTCAGAGGGACTCGGGTTCTCCATTGCGATTCCGACGCTGTTCGAGCTGGCGCCGGCGCATTTCAAACTGGCCGCACGGCAGCCGTCGGCTTCCGCACCATGAGCACCGTCCGCCTCCGCCGGCTGAACGCCGATTCAATCTCGCTGACGGAGTACATCAGCCGGCACCCCCGGCTGAAACTGATCCAGCAGCACGGCGACCCGCCCGAGCGCTACCAGATCGAATTCCGCATCCGCAGCCTGCGGATGCAGGACGGCCAGCTTGTGGACGCCAAGAGCCACGTGGTTGAAATCCACCTGCCGCGCAACTATCCCCGCACTCCTCCGCAGTGCCGGATGCTCTCACCGGTGTTCCATCCGAACATCGCACCGCACGCAATCTGCGTCGGCGACCACTGGAGCCCCGGGGAGTCTCTGCAGTCGATTGTGGCCCGCATCGGCGAAATGCTGGCGTACCAGAGTTACAACGTGAAGAGCCCGCTGAACGGGGAGGCCGCCCGCTGGGTGGAGCAGAACGAAGACCGGTTGCCGCTCGACAACGTGAGCCTGCTGGTTGAGGAACGCGAGATCCTGGACGTGGCCGAAGTCGCCGTCGCCGCTGCGGAGCCCGCCGCCCCACGGGCTGCCGTCGCGCCGGCGGCCGCTGCCCCGGCTGCGCCGGCGGCCGACAAGCTGCCGGCGGTCTGCCCGCACTGCCAGACGCGGTATCGAGTGCGACCCGACATCGTCGGCCGCACCGTGCAGTGCAAGACGTGCCAGCAGCCGTTTACGGTGACGGCGGAGCCGCAGTAACCGGCACGGTGGGCGGTGAAGGATAAGGGATGAGGGATGAAAGATGAGGGATGAAAGATGAGGGATGAAAGATGAGGGATTGCGGCCGACGTCTGATCGTTGACTTTCACTCCCTTTTCGCTTCCCTGCCCCCAGTTATTTCCGCGTGCGATTGCGCCACGGGAGGGCGGCACTCAGGATCGCTATGGTGAAGACGACGGCGTAACCGGCCTTCCACGCGGGGCCTACGCCCGGCTCGAACGACGCGAGAAAGCCGAACACGCAGAACGCCGCGACCGCCAGGGAGCTGCAAGTGGCCAGCGAACGCAGCACGATGGACATGGGACCGGCTCCGGGGTTGAGGACTGCCGCCTGACAGGCGTGAGCTACGCGCGAATGTCACGCGCTTACCGGCCGACAATCGGCGACGCACGTTGACATGCCGAATGTGTTTGAGTGCAATCCGATTGTATGCCCGCACCGCGCATCCTGACGGACTACG
>CAZWGW010000543.1:0-2669 GCA_964633565.1 uncultured Planctomycetaceae bacterium | reverse complement strand
GGGCGACATCGATTTCGTGGTGGAATACGACGTCTCAACCGACGAGCTATCGACTGAGCACGGAGGCATGAACTGCACTCCGGGCGTCGAGGCGGTTCAACCTGCTCTGGAACGGGAGCTTCAGGGAGCGGTCGCGTGACTGTGCCGGACAGTTTCTCCTCTCGCCTGGCCACGATGGCGGACCTTGCTGAGCTCATGACCCTGATGGATGTGTCAATCCGTGGGATCATCGGTCAGTACCTGGATCCGCCGCGCGTTTCCGCGTCGTTCGAGATCATGGGAGTCGATACCAGACTGATCGAGGACGGCACCTACTACGCCGCCGAGGGCGCAGGCCGGATCGTGGGTTGCGGCGGCTGGAGCCGCCGGGCGACCCTGTTCGGAGGCGACCACTCCGCCGGCCGGGACGCGCGTCTGCTCGATCCCGCGACGGAGCCGGCCCGCGTGCGCGCCATGTACACGCATCCTGATTTTGCCCGGCGCGGCATTGGTCGGCTCATTCTTGCCCGATGTGAAGCCGCAGCCGCCCGCGAGGGCTTCTCTGCTCTCGAACTGGTTTCGACAGTCGCCGGGGAGCCGCTCTACCTGGCCTGCGGCTTTTCGATCCTGGAACGCATCGAAGTCCCGACGTCCTCCGGTTTGACGATCCCGTGCGCCCGGATGTCAAAGGCGATGATTGAAAACGTACGGGTACGTCGGGCAGACGTATCGATTTGATTGATTGCGCGAATACCGGGCAACAGGGACTTCCATGACTGTGCGCATCCTCGTCACCGGCAGCGCCGGCCATCTTGGTGAGGCCCTCGTCCGCACACTGCGGGAAGCGGAGCACGCCGTCACCGGCCTCGATCTCCTGGAGTCGCCCTGCACGACGCACGTCGGTTCGATCTGCGACGCCGATTTCGTCCGTGACAGTCTGCGCGGGATCGACGTCGTCCTCCACGCGGCCACGCTGCACAAGCCGCACATCGCAACGCACGCGAGACAGGCGTTCGTCGAGACGAATATCCTGGGGACGCTGAATGTGCTCGAGGCCGCGGTGGCGTGCGGTGTGTCGCGCGTTGTGTTCACCAGCACGACCAGCACGTTTGGCGCCGCGTTGACGCCCGCCGCGGGGGAGCCGGCCGCGTGGATCACCGAAGAGGTGCGGCCCATTCCCCGGAACATTTACGGCGTGACCAAGGTGGCCGCCGAGGAATTGTGCGAGCTGTTCCACCGGTCGCACGGGCTGCCGTGTATCGTGCTGCGGACGTCGCGATTCTTCCCCGAGGAGGATGACAACCCGGAAGTCCGCGAGCAGTACGACGATCTGAACCTCAAGGTCAACGAATACCTGTACCGACGCCTGGACATCGCTGATGCCGTGGACGTCCACCTGCTGGCGGCCGAGCGCGCGCCCGCCGTCGGATTCCGGCGGTACATCGTGAGCGCCACGACGCCGTTCGCGCCGGAACATCTCTCCCGGCTCCGCACCGATGCGCCGAGTGTCCTTCGGGAAGTGTTGCCGAACTACGAGGAGGAGTACCGACGCCGCGGGTGGAGGATGCTGCCGGAGATCGACCGCGTGTACGTCAATCGTCGCGCCCGCGAGGAACTCGGCTGGGCGCCCCGATTTGATTTCTGCCACGTTCTCGACCGGCTGCGACGCGGCGACGATGCGTTCAGCCCCCTGGCGCGGGCCGTGGGGAGCAAGGGGTACCACGCGCTGATTGCGAAACGGCAGCGAGCGCAGGCATACTGACGACTGCCATGCCCGCGAACCTCACGCCACAGTATTCCAAGGCCGAAGAGGCCTACCGCAAGGCACAGACGCCGCAGGAGCGCGTCGACTGCCTGGAGCAGATGCTGCAGCTCATTCCCAAGCACAAGGGGACGGAGAAGCTGCAGGCCGACCTGAAGACCCGCCTCAAGGACGCCCGCGAAGAAGCGCACGACGAGAAGAAGGCCGCGAAGCCGGGCAAGAGCTACCGCATCCCGCGGCAGGGGGCCGGGACCGTCGTGCTCGTCGGCGGGCCGAACGCCGGCAAGAGCCGGATCGTGGCGGAACTGACCAACGCCCAACCGGAAGTCGCCCCGTACCCGTTCACCACGCGCGAACCGCAGCCGGGGATGATGGCCTGGGAAGACGCGACGGTGCAGCTCATCGACACGCCCCCAATCACCGAGCACCACATCGAGCCGTACCTCACCGGGTTCGTGCGCGGCGCGGACCTCGTGCTGCTCTGTCTCGACGGCAGCTCCGACGACGCCCCCGAGCAGACGGCCGCCGTCTGCGAGCAACTGCGGTCCCGCAAGACGCTGCTCGACGTTCACAGTGGATTTGACGAGGACGATTACGGGACCGTCCACGTCCGCACGTTTCTGGTCGTCACGCGCGGAGGCGATCCGGACGTCGCGACGCGGGTGGAGCTGTTCCGCGAGCTGGTTTCCACGCCGCTGGAGACGCACGTCGCGGAGCTGGATCGGCCCGAGTCAGTGGCGGCGCTGCGTGACGCCATCTACCATGCGCTGGACGTGATCCGCGTGTATACGAAAAAGCCCGGCAAGCCCGCCGAATTTGACGCCCCCTACACCATCCCCCGCGGCGGGACAGTGGACGACCTGGCGGCCAAGGTGCACCGGGACATAGCGGCCAGCCTCAAATTCGCCAAGGTGTGGGGGACGAGCGC
>CAZWGW010000542.1:0-5484 GCA_964633565.1 uncultured Planctomycetaceae bacterium | reverse complement strand
GCGCGATCGACGATGCACAATCCCGCACTGTTTGCTCAATGGCCGGCGTCGTGTCCACCAGTCGCGGCACATACATCACCACGACCGCATCGACCTCCCTCGCAGCCAGCACGCATTCCAGGCACCAGCGAAACTGCTCCGGGTCCGTCGTGCCGATCAGGTCGATCGGGTTCCGCACGGCGGCCTCGGCAGGCACGTGCTCCCGCAGTCGCGCCTGCAGCGCCGCGGAGAACTCCGGAAGCATGAGGCCCCGCGCCTCCAATGCATCGGCCCCCAGTACGCCTGGCCCGCCGGCGTTTGTCAGCACGGCGACGCGGCGTCCCTTGGGGAGCGGCTGCGTCGCCAGAATGGCCGTCGATTCGAACAACTCTTCCAGATTGTTGACCTGGATCACGCCCGCCTGCCGGAACATGCCCTCGGCCGCGGCCGACGGACTGGCCAGTGCCGCCGTGTGGCTCCCCGCCGCCCGCTCTCCGGCGCCGGTCCGCCCCGCTTTCAACACGACGACCGGCTTGGTCAGGGTGACGCGCCGCGCGACCTCCAGGAATCGCCGCGGGTCCTGAAACGACTCCAGGTAGACCTGGATCACACGCGTCGCCGGATCATCTCCCCAGTAGTCCAACAGCGAGTTCTCGCCGACGTCGAGCTTGTTTCCGATCGACACCATCTGCGAAATGCCCAGCCCCCACTGCTGCATGTACTCGGGAAACACAAAGCCGAGTGCGCCGCTCTGCGTCAGGACCGCGACATTCCCCACCGGCGGCCGCGGCAGGCTGAATGTGCCGTTGAGCGCCGCCGCCGGATCGGCATTCAGCACCCCGAGGCAGTTCGGCCCGATCATGGCGATGTTCGCCCGCCGCAACAGCTCTTTCAGCTCGCGTTCCCGGTCGCGCCCGGCGCCGCCGACCTCGGAGAAGCCGGCCGAAATGACCACCAGCCCGCGCACCGGCTTGGCGATGCACTGCCGCACCACGTCCAGCACATGAGTCGAGGGGACGACGATGAACGCGAGGTCGACCTCGCCCGGAACGCTCGCAATCGAGCGGAACGCACGCACTCCGCCGACCTCTGCCGCGTGCGGATTGACCGGATAGATCGGCCCGCGGAACGAGTCGACGATGTTGCGCAGCAGTGTGCCGCTCATCGACGCGGCGTCGCGGCTCGCACCGATGACCGCGACCGACTTCGGGCGGAAGAACACGTCCAACGCCGAGTCGCCCGAACAGACCGGCTCTTGCTCAGTGCTCGTCATGTGCAGGCCCTGTAGCTCATTGCAGTCCGCACCCGTTCGGTGGCCATCTCCACGGCCGCTTTGCGCGGCGTGATCTTCCGGTCGCGGCTCCGTGTGAGCACTTCCTCCGTATTGCGGCGGATCTGTCCGGCGATCCGCTCCAGCGCGTCCGCCTCAGATCCGCCGTGGTACTCCACCGCTGCGCAGATCACGCCGCCGGCGTTGGCGATGAAGTCCGGCACGTTCAGGATGCCGCGCTCGTACAGGATCTGCTCCGCCTCTGCCGTCGCCGGAATATTCGCCCCCTGGAGGATCAGTTTCGCCTTGATCCCGGCGGCGTTTTCCGCGTGGATACAGTCCGGCCGTGCGGCCGGGATCAGGACGTCGCAGGGGAGCGTAAACAGGGCTGCGTGCGAGTGCTTTTCGCCCGGCGCGTAGTCGGTGACGCTGCCCGACTGGAACTTCTCTTCGTACAGCTCGGTGACGCGGATACCGTCCGGATTGTAGATCGTGCCGCCCGTGTCACTCGCTGCCACGAGCCGCGCCCCTTTCTCCACCAGGAACCGCGCCGCATGCCGCCCGACGTTGCCGAACCCCTCCACGGCGACCGTGGCGCCCCGCAGGCTGAGTCCGCAAAACGTCGCCGCCACTTCGGCGCATTGCGCCAAGCCGTAGCCCGTCGCGCCGATCTCATCGAGTGGAATTCCCCCCAATACCCGCGGCAGGCCGACCGCGCGGCCGATCTCGTCGTGGATGATCGCCATGCATTCTTCGTCCGTCCCCATGTCGGGCCCCGGGATGTACTCCTTCAGATCGCGGATTGCCCGCGCAAATGCGCGGATCAGCCGCGGTTTGTCCGCCGTGCGCGGGTCGGCCATGATTCCCGCCTTCCCGCCGCCATGCGGCAGTCCCGCGGCGGCGTTCTTCATCGTCATGGCGCGCGCGAGCCGGAACACCTCCGCCGTCGAGACGTCGGCCGCCATGCGGACTCCTCCGATCGCCGGCCCACAGCCGATGTTGTCCACGACGACGATGCCGCGGAGTCCACATTGCGGTTCGTAAACGTGGACCACCTTCGCCGGTCCCAGGTCGTCACAGAATTTTTCGATGGCGAATTCTGTCGCGGGCATGGCTTTCCTCTCTTGTGTCTCGTTGCATCACCCCTGGCACATTCACGCACCCTCCGCTCGCACGCGCTCCCAATAGTCGTCCACGTTCTGCTGGATCTGCCGCAGCGCGGATTCGTTCCGCTCCGGCAGGAACAGGTGCCGGAACCGCTTCTGCGGATTGAGGTATTCCTCCACCGGTTTGAAGCGATTCGGCTCGTACGTATGTCGGACGGTCCCGTCAACCGCCTCCTTGAGCGGCCACACTCCGGTCTCGATCGCCAGGTGCGCGATCTCATCCCCCAACGCCGGATCGAAACCCCATCCGGTCGGGCAGACCGCCAGCGACAGAAACAGCTTCGGCCCGCGCCGCGGCAGCGCCCGGTTCACTTTCTCGGCCAGGTCGACGGAGTCGTGCGCCGAGACGGTCGCGACGTAGGGTGGGTGCTGTGCCCGCCAGATCTCGAAAATGTCTTTCTTCGTCTGCCCCGCTGCGCCGGTCGAGGTCGCCGTCTGCGAACCGAAGGGAGACGCGGCCGACATCTGGAACCCGGTATTGCCGTACGCCTCGTTGTCGTAGCACAGATACCAGAAGTCGAGCTGCCGATGGATCGCCCCCGACGTCGACGACAGACCCATGTCGTACGTCGCCCCGTCGCCGGCCAGTACGAGCACCTTCAGGTCTTCACTTGCCGGAAGGCGCTGTTTCGCGATCATGACGTCCAGCGCATCGCGGATCCCCTGCGCCCCCGCCGCCGCGCTCCCCATCGTCGTGTACAGCCACGACGAGTGCAGCGGCGTATAGGGATAGGTCGCCAGCAGCGTCATGCAGCCGGCCGCGTTGACGATCACCACGTTGCCGCCGAGCACCTTGTGCATCAGCCGCAGCGTCGTCAGGCCGCCGCAGCCGGCGCACAGCGGCGAACCCGGGCTGACGTACTCCTCCCGCGGCAGGTCCTTCGGGCTCTTGAATCGCTCCCGTTTGACTTTCATGCCACGGCCTCCCCGGTCGCCTTGCCCGCGATGGCGAGCCGACCCTGCACTTGGTCCCATTCGGCCGCCGTCATCAGGAATTCCGGCGACGTTGCTCCGCCTGGTTCGGCCGACTCCAGCACGCCCAGCACATGGTCGAATTCCGTCGGGCTGATGTCCTTCCCCCCCAGCCCGCCGATAAACGAGCGCAGCACCCCCGGCCGCACGGCCGACGTCGCCACCGTCGCCGCCAGCTCGTGGAAGAAGATCCCTCCCAGTCCCGGCGACACGTTCTGATCGATCACGCCGACCGCGCGGCGGCCGTGCAGCACGTCCGCCAGTTCCGCCGCCGGCCACGGCCGCACCAGACGCAGCCGCACCAGCCCGACCCGTTTCCCCTGCGCCCGCCAGCGATTGACGGCCGCTTTCCCCTTCGTCGTGAACGACCCGGCCATCACCAGCAGCGTGTGGGCGTCCTTGGCCCGGTACGCCTCGATCGCCCCGTACCGGCGGCCGAACAACCGTTCGAAATCGTCTGCGGCCTCCGCATGCACCTCGCGCGCGTTCTCGACCGCATGATGCAGTTGATACCGGAAATAGCTGTATGTCGCCCCTTCCAGTACGGCGACCCCCTGCGCAACTGGCTGCGACGCCCGGAACCCCGGATGCCTGCGCGAAAATGCCGGCAGGAAATCACGCACGGCGACTGCATCGGGAATCTCGACCGGTTCGCGCGTAAGAGACAGATAGAACCCGTCCAGGTTCACCAGCACCGGCACCGAGACCCGATCTTCCTCAGCGATGCGGTACGCCATGAGCACACTGTCAAGCACCTCCTGGCACGTCTCACAATGGATCTGCACAAACCCGGTGTCGCGGGCGGCAAGCACGTCGTTATGGTCCGGCCCCAGCGTAATCGGCGCAGACAACCCCCGCGACACGTTCACCAGCACCAGCGGCACGCGCCACCCGGCGATCGTGTACAGTACCTCCATCCCGTACAGCAGTCCCTGGCTCGACGTCGCCGTAAACACTCGCACGCCGGTCGCGGCCGCCGCCCCCGCGGCCGTCAGCATCGAGTGCTCGCTGTCGAGCGTGACGAACCGGGCGTTCATTGCGCCGCGACCGCACCAGTCGGCGAGCGACTCAATGATCTCCGTCTGCGGCGTGATCGGGAACGCGGGGATATAGTCGACATCCGCCAGTCGCGCCCCCCACGCCGCCGCCGCGTTCCCGGTCAGCATCTGCCTTACCATGCCCGGGTCTCCTGCTCTGTGCCGATCGCCGCCAGCGGACACAACTGCCGGCAGATCAAGCAGCCCTTGCAATGGTCGTAATCGATCACCGGGTAGCCCTCGGCGTCCAGCGAGATCACTCCGTCCGGACACTCGACGAAGCACAGCCCGCAGCGCGTGCAGACGTTGCGATCGATGATCGGCCGCTCGACGCGCCACGCGCCGGTCTGCCTCAGTTCGGCGTTGCCAGCGTGCAATATGCTCGGCGCGCCGCGCACCGGATCGTGGTACTCGACCGCCGCCACCGCTCCTGTCGTCGTGGGTTCTCTGCCGTGAAACTCCAGCACCGGCAGGCCGGCGAAGACTTCCCTGCCGATCTGTACGTTCTTGTCAACGACATCGGGCGGCACGCGCAGATGCTCGAATTCCTCGCGCATCGCGGCCAACAGCGTCGGCTCATCGATGATGCCGATCAGCCGCGCCGCCGCCGCACCAAGTCCGGCGCTCAGTGCCGACGCCCGACCCAGGACTTCCCGGGTCCGGCCCGTGACGTCGAACGTGCAGATGAGGGGACGAATGCCGTACTTCTGGATCAACCCTGCTGTGGCCGCGCCGTTGATAAAGATCGCCGATGCACTTTCCTGCCCGGCCAGCACCCCCGCCGACGGGTCCGAGAGCAGCGTCTCATCCGCCAGGACGATCAGGTTCGGATCGGAGATCATCCCCCGTTCCAGGATCGGTTCGTCACTGATTCGGGTGAACGCCGTTACCGCCGCGCCTCGTCGCTCCGCACCATAGACCGGGGAGTCCTGGCACTGAAATCCGGCGTGGAAGGCCGCCGTGCCGGCAATGCGGCTGGCCGTCTTCACGCCGTGACCTCCCCGGCCATGGAATCGAATGCGGATCACGTCGACCTCACAATGCCCGCGAGTCACCTGTG
>CAZWGW010000541.1:0-5485 GCA_964633565.1 uncultured Planctomycetaceae bacterium | reverse complement strand
TGGACGAATCCAGACTGGCGCAGGCCGCTGCCGAGTACGACGAGTTCCTGCACCAGGGAAACAGTGAAACGGGCCTGCTGAACTCGCCGAGCACCGCCGTGCGCTCCTGTCTGGAACGATTGAACCGGCTCTGGCCATCCGGACGCGGGGGGAATGCAGCCCCGGTCTCGGGATCATCGACACGCTTTGGTCGGTTCGAGTTGCGCGAACGGCTGGGTGCGGGGGGCTTCGGCATTGTGTTTCGCGCTTACGATCCGGTCCTGAAACGCGACGTAGCGCTGAAATTGCCGCGCGTCGGGGTATTGTTCGATCCCGACGTGCGGGACCGCTTTCTGCGCGAAGGGGAAGCGGCGGCAGGGCTGCATCACGCGCACATCGTCCCGATCTTCGAGTCGGGAGAAGCCGACAGCGTCTGCTATCTGGCGATGCCTCTCTGCCACGGACCGAACCTGGCAGCCTGGCGCGGGGAGCGGGTTGTCGATCCCCGCACCGCGGCGCGAATCGTGTTGCCGCTGGCGGAGGCCGTGGAACACGCACACCAGCAGGGCGTCCTGCATCGCGACATCAAGCCCCAGAACGTACTTCTTGATCCGGTGGCCACCTACGCGGACCTGCCGTTCATTCCGAAATTGACCGACTTCGGGCTGGCCAAACTGTTTGCCACCGACGGGTCGCTCACGGGGACCGGCAACCTGCTCGGCACGCCGCAGTACATGGCCCCGGAACAGGCAGCAGGCGCGTCCCAGTCCATCGGACGAAGCACCGACGTTTACGCCCTGGGTGCGCTCCTGTACGAATTGCTCTCCGGCAAACCGCCGATCGTTGGAAGCGACCCGACCGACACGCTGCGGCGACTGGCCAGTGACGAGCCGGTTCCCGTCCGCCGGCAAGTCCCGGCGGTCTCTCGCGATCTGGAGGCCATCGTCCATCGCTGTCTGGAGAAGTCGCCGTCGCGACGTTATGCCACGGCCGGGCAGTTGGCGGACGATCTGCGGCGACACCTGACCGGCGAGCCGACGCTGGCTCGACCGTTGCCGCGGCGTGAACGGGCGCGACGCTGGATCGTGCGGCATCCGGCGCGCGCGGGCCTGATTGGAACGCTGGTTCTCGCGGGCGTCGCGCTCGTCGTGGTGTTGAGCCTGCACAATTCACAACTGGCGGCCATGAATTCGCGGCTGCGAACACTCAATGGTCACCTGGAGCAAGCGCTGAAAGAGAAGGAGCAGGCTCGGGACCACGCCGCCAGAAGCGACGCCCACACCCGGCAGTTGCTGTACTCATCGGATATCTGCTCGGCGGAACGCGCCTGGAACGTCCATGACACGGCGGAAGCATTACGTTTGCTGGAACGGCATGTTCCGGGCGAGGGTGAAGTCGACCTGCGCGGTTTTGAATGGCATCTGATGCACAGACGTTGTGCGATTCCACATCGCACGGTCCTCGAATTCCAGGGAGCGGCGCATGCCGTCTGTTATTCGGCCGACGGACGAAAAATCGCCGCAGCCGGAAATGAAGGAGTGATCTATCTGGCGGACGCCGATCATGGTGCGGCACCGGTCAAGTTCCAGGCAGGAACGGACGCTGTTTATGGATTGGCGTTCTCGGTTGAGGGGACTCGCCTTGCCTCCGCAGGCGCCGACGGAACAGTGCGCGTGTTTGACCTGGCGACGGGGAGTGAACGCTTGTCGATACCGGCTCACACGCAAGCTGCGCTGCATGTGGCGTTTGATGCCGGCGGATTGCGCCTGATCACGTTTGGCCTGGACTCTCGAGTCCGTGTCTGGGATGCACAAACCGGGTTGCCCCTCACGGGGCTGCTGCCGGATGGAGATTCAATTCGCGCTGTCGCCACTTCTTCGCAGGGCAGATGCATGGCATTGGCCGATCATGACGGAACGATCCGGGTTTGGGATCTTGAGACTGGACAACCGGTTCGGCAAGTCGATACGTCGTCAAGCGGCGTGAACTGTATCACCATCTCGGCCGATGCCCGCTTTGTGGCCACCGGCTCTCGCGATCGCCGCGTACGAGTGTGGGACGTCAACTCAGGAAAGCAGGTTGCTTCCAGGCCCCAACCACAGCGCATCGCATGCCTGGCATTCGTGCCTCGGAAAACCTGTCTCGTCTATGGCGACGAATCCGGCACAACCCACACCTGGGATTGGACGGAACGCGATCCCGATTCGTCGACAAATCGGCCGGGCCGGCGGCGCTGGGCGTCGCATCGCGTCGACATTGCCGCACTCGCCGTCTCTGAGGATGGTCGGCACGTCTTGTCGGCCGGAAGTGACGGGCGGATCGTGATTTCCGATCCCTTTGACAGGATGCCGGTCCGCGCCATCGTCGACGACCAGCAGGCGATCGCAGACATGGCTTTTGTGCCCCGCAGCCGAACGGTGGTGACCGCCGGCCCGGCGGGAATCGTCGTGCACGACGTGACCGTCAAACAAACTCGCACGATCGCACCGGGACCACAGAACTGGACGCGAGTCGCAGTTTCGCCTGACGGCGGGTGGCTCGCGGCAGCGGAAAGCAACGGCGAGCTATTCCTCTGGCAATTGGACGCAGAAGCGGGATCCGAACACAAAACCTCAGTATGCTCCGTGGGAACAAACGTGCGCCACATTGTGTTTTCGCCGTCGTCGTCACAACTGGCGGTGGCGAGCGCCGGCGCGGATGGACGCGTGCGGCTGTTCGATGTTTCAGGGCCGAATGCGATTGCAGAAATCTCGGCTCCAGAATGCGAAGCGTGTGTATTTACCCCCGACGGAAAGCAACTGCTCTGTGTCGATTTCGAATCCAGCGCGAACGCCCAACACCAGGTCCTGGTGTGGGATCCTGCCACCGGGCAAATCTCGCGGATGTCGCATCGTCATGACGGGCGTGTCGTTGACATTTGCGTCAGCCCTGACGGACACCGTGTGGCTTCGGCAGCCGGTGATCATGTTTTCATTATTCAGGATCGTCGTACCGAGCAGTGCCAACGGCTGTCGACAGCCAGCAAGGGGGTGCCGACCGCCGTGGCGTTCTCACCCGACGGCCGCACGCTGGCAACGGGACGCGGAAACGGTCAACTGGAGTTGTGGCACGTCGGAACGGGTCAGTTCTTGTGCCCCGTTTCGACTGCCAAGGCCGGTATTGAAAAGGTGGAATTCTCGAGCGATGGCAGCTGCCTGGCGTGTCTGACGCGAGCCGGCCAGTTGTTGACATTCAGCACGCTAAACGCTGATCTGGAGGAGCCCGAGATCGTGGCGAAGTAATGCGGCAGACCGCGTTGCTCGACTCCTGGCAGCGCAATGGGCACTGAATCTGGCGAGCGAATCGGCCGCAAGCAACTGCCAACACATGCTGGGAATGACGTGAATCGGCCCCCCGGCACACTGGGGTCGCCCGGTGCCCGCGGGTAGTATTTCCCCATCCGATCTCCTCAGTATCCGCGTCACTCGTCAACTGAGATATTGTCAAGAGTTGTGTTCTGAGATTTTTCAGGCGGCGTCCTGCAACACTCCATCCTTGAATGGTTTTCCTTGGAGCACGTGAGCGATCTGCTCGTGCTTGTTGAGTCGACGCCAATGCTTTTCGGCGGAGCGGGCCAGCTTGAACATCATCGCCAAGCTGGCTCGTCGTGTGCCGTTGCCCTTGGTCCTCTTGTGCCTCAGGCGGATCGTGGCGAACGTCGATTCGATCGGGTTCGTCGTGCGCAGGTGCGCCCAGTGTTCGGCCGGGAAGTCGTAGAAGGTGAGCATCTCCTCCCGGTCTTTCCGCAGGCACTCGCAACTCGCGGCGTACTTCGCGGCATACTTTTCCAGGAAGTGGTCGAACGCCGAGTGGGCAGCCTCCCGCGTCTCGGCCTGCCAGATCGCGTGCAGGTCGGCCTTCGCCCGGGGCTGTACACTCCGCGGCATGTTGTTCAGCACGTTGGCCGTCTTGTGGACCCAGCAGCGTTGACCCCTCGTCTCAGGGAACACCTTCCGCAGCGCTGCCCAGAAGCCGAGGGCCCCGTCTCCGATCGCCAGCCGGGGTGCCGACGCCAGCCCGCGCTGCTTGAGGTCCAGCAGCACCTCCGTCCAGCTCTGGGTGCTCTCCCGGTAGCCATCGATCACGGTAATCAACTCCTTCGTCCCCTCGGCCGTCGCACCCATCAGCACCAGCATGCATTGCCGCTGATTTTCCGTGTCTTCCAGCCGCACGTTGACATAGATCCCGTCCGCCCAGACGTACACGTACTCCTGCTGCGACAGGTCTCGCCGCATCCAGGCTTCGTACTCCTGGGACCACTGCTCCTTGAGCCGTACGACCACGCTGGCGCTGAGCCCCTGGGCCTGCTCTCCCAAGAGCGCCTGCAGTGCCTCGGTGAAGTCCCCCGTGGAAACGCCTTTGAGGTACAGCCACGGAATCAACTCGTCGACCGACTGGCTTCTCCGCAGATACGGCGGGAGGATCTGCGAGGAGAACTGCACACGCTGTTCGGGGTCCGGAGTGTTATCTCGCGCGCGGGGCTGGCGTACCTCCAGCGGTCCGGCGCCGGTCAGGATCGTCCGTGCCGGCAGGTGCCCATTGGCGACAACCAGGCGGTGGCCCCGTTCATCGCGCCGGTCGGCATGGCGCTCCAGGAAGTTCTGTACCTCCTGTTCGATGGCCGTCTGCAGCATGTTCCTGGCTCCCTGCTGCACCAGTTCATCGAGCGGGCTGCGACCTGCGAACGCGGCCCGGAACTGGAGCACCTCGGCGTCGAGTTGCGCCGCTTCCATCGTCTCTGCTGGAATCGAAGCCGTCGCTAACGTACTCTGGTTCATGGCGTATCCTTGTGCCCTCGTGGGCCGCTGAAGTTCCGAAATCCTCAGCAGGATACGCCGCCTTTCTTCACCTCACCACAACACGACTTTCGATCATACCTCTCGTCAACTGCTGCCCCATGCCTGCTCCCACAACCCCGATCGCCTCCACCCCTGTGCCCCCCTATTACGCCGTCATCTTCACGTCGGAGCGGACCGCCGCGGATCCCGACGGATATCAGGCCACGGCGGCCCGCATGGTGGAACTGGCCGCAGAGCAACCGGGCTTTCTGGGCATCGAATCGGTGCGGCAGTCGGACGGGACGGGAATCACCGTCTCGTACTGGCAGACCGAGGAGGCGGTCCGGACGTGGAAACAGCACGCGGAGCACAAACTGGCCCAGCAGCAGGGCCGGAGTGCGTGGTATCGGAGATACCGTGTCCGCGTGTGCCGCGTGGAGCGTGAATACGGCTGATGCGGCACTGCGGCCGAGCGCGATCCTGCGTCGCTTCACGCCGCCGGCCGAATTCTTTCACCGTACGCCGTTTGAGCGCCATTACCAGCGCCGTGACTAAACCATTGCAGCGCAAAAGGCATCGGGTCACTCGCCCTTAAACTTGCACTGTGACAAAAGGTCAGCATCGTAATTCTCCAGAACTTTGTTCACGCGCTCTTCTGAGAAAGTAGCTGGTCTCTCCGAATTCTGCAA
>CAZWGW010000540.1:0-5488 GCA_964633565.1 uncultured Planctomycetaceae bacterium | reverse complement strand
CGGACGCCGCCAACTCCCACAGCCCTTCTTCGACTTCGCTCGGGAGATGGCCGGTCGCCCGCACGAGATCGGCAAAAAAACAGGCCCCTTGCTCCGCGAGCACCAGACGAAGATCCTGCGCCACTCCGCTCAGTCCGGCGTACGGCTCCGGATTGAGACGTACGGCTTCGTCCTGCATCGCCGCCAACAACCAGTCCGCATCGTCGCGCGGGAAGAGACTGATCGGGGCCAGGCTCGTCGGCAGGATACGCGTGGCCCGATCCATTTCGTCGCGCTGCCCCAACTTCGGATGCGGAGACAGCCGCCCCCAGCTCACCGCGCCGCTGAGACAGAGGCGGTCCAGCAGCTCCGGTTCGTATTTGGCCATACGTGTCCGCAACAACTGCGGGTCCCACGAGGACGCCGCCGCCTCGAAGCCGGCCAGTTGCCGGATCACTTCGAGGAGGCCCGCCTCGCCATGGTGGCGCGAGCCGGACGCCACATGCTGCCACTGCAGCAGAAACCGCATGAACTCGGCTGCGGACACGGGTTCGACTTCTTTGCGAAGTTTTCCGATGGTCAGCCGATGGATGCGGGCTAGCAGACGCCTGTGACAAAACTCGGTCGCTTCCGGCGACGAGTGAGGACGAAACTGGCCGCGAAGCACTTGGCCTTGCGCTTCTAATCGCGCCATGGCGGCATCGACGGCCGAGATAGAACAATGAAGCCGCTGCGCCAATTGCTCGGTCGTCGTGGGTCCGATGCTCTCCATCCAACCCAGTATCATGGCGTCTAGCAGTGTTTCGTCACCGCGACCGACAAGCATGGCTTCGACTTGCACTTGATTCTCCCTCGCAACCCAACCCGTTGCCCCTTCGCCATCGCCCCTCACCGTGAGCTCAGCCGCTCGCCCTGAACCGGTCAGCTCCGGAAGAAACTGTTGCCAGCCGGACACCGCGTCGCCGGGCACCCAGACCAACGTGAGCAGCGCATCGTGCAATTCATCGGCGTCACGGACGACCGGCCAAGATTCCCGCACCACGTCGGCAATCGCCTCCGGATCAAGGGCCCCCACCTCACCCGCCAATTCGGGCGGCAACGTTCGGCGCAGTTCGACCGCCCTGGCTCGCCGCTCCTCCAACGGTGCGTCGTCGAGGAAGGCATAGGGGTTGGCGTTCAAAATCTCGTGCGAGAAGACCGAGGGCGAAGGCGTATCCACGGCAACGCAACGGATGGCACCGGACTCGATGCGCCGGAGGACGCCGGTGAGGCCGTCGATATCCATCGCCTCAGTCAGGCAATCGCGCAGGGTCTCTTGCACCAGCGGATGGTCGGGAATGTGCCGGGCCGCCCGTTGTCCGGTGAGATTTTCCTGGCAGGCGATGGCATCGGGGAATACCGCGGCGAGCAAATCCTCCGCCTTCATCCGTTGAATCTGCGGCGGCACCTTCTTCCCCTTCGTAAATCGCAGCAGCGCCAACGCGCGCGAGACGTTCCAGCGCCAGCGCGTCGCGAACATCGGCGCAAGCAACACCGCCTGAATCAACACCTCACGCAACGTGTTGGAATGGAGATACCCGAACACAGATTCCAGCGGGAAGCTGTGTTTCTCCCCGAGCGAGATGACGAGCCCATTGTCCGTCGCCGCCGCCTGCAACTCGAAATCGAACGTCACGCAGAACCGTTTGCGCAGCGCCAACCCCCAGGCCCGATTGATCCGCCCGCCGAACGGCGCATGGATGACCAGTTGCATCCCGCCGCTCTCGTCGAAGAACCGCTCGGCCACAATCGTTTCTTGCGTCGGCACCGTCCCTAGGATCGCCTGGCCGGCAAGTACATACTCGATCGCTTGTTGTGCTCCACGTGGATCGAGACCGCATTCTCGCGTGAGCCAGGCGAGGGGTGAGAGGCGAGAGGCAATGGGTACATTCGACTGATGCTCTCTTCCGCTTGCCTCTTGCCTCGTGCCGCTAGCCCGCTGCGCGATCTCCTGGCGCAACGCCGCCACCTCGGCTGACAGCTCCGCCGTGCGGGATGGCGCTTCCCCGCGCCAGAAGGGAATGTTCGGCGGGGCACCGTGGGCGTCTTCTACCCGCACCTTACCCATCTCGACGCCCTTGATCCGCCAAGAGGTATTTCCGAGCAACATGATGTCGCCAGTCATACTTTCTACGGCAAAATCTTCGTCGACCGTCCCGACCACGGTGCCTTCCGGCTCCGCCACCACCGCATAGCTGGCCGTATCGGGAATCGCGCCACCGGAGGTGATTGCGGCGAGCCTGGCCCCTCTCCGTCCTTTCAACCGATGATTGATCCGGTCATGGTAGAGATAGGCCAAGCCTCTGCCGCGGTTCGTCGCAATCCCGTCCGCCAGCATCTGCACGATCCGATCGAACGTCGCGCGATCCAGGGCACGATAGGGATGGGCCCGCCGGACCAATGCATAGAGCTCCTGCTCTGTCCAAGCCTGCGTCGCGGCCGCGGCGACGATCTGCTGGGCGAGAATGTCGAGCGGCGCCGGCGGCACCTCGATCTTATCCAACACCCCGCTGGCGATCGCCCTGATCAGCGCGGCACATTCCACGAGCTCGTCGCGCGTGGTCGCGAACAGCCGTCCTTTCGGAACCGCCTTGATCCAATGGCCGGCCCGGCCGATGCGCTGAAGTGCCGTCGCGATCGCGCGTGGCGAGCCGATCTGACAGACGAGATCGACTGTCCCCACGTCGATGCCGAGTTCGAGCGAAGCCGTGGCGACGACGACGCGCGTTTTCCCAGACTTGAGGCGCTCCTCAGCCGAGAGTCGAATCTGTCGCGAGAGACTGCCGTGATGCGCGGCGACGACATCCGGGCCCAAGTCGGACAATCGCTCTTCCAGATAGTGCGAGACCCGTTCCGCTAAGCGGCGTGTATTGACGAAGACCAGCGTGGTCCGATGTTCACGGACGAGGGCGGCGACTCGATCGTAGATGTCAGCCCAGATGGCGTTGGTAGCGACGGCGCTGAGCTCGTCTTTCGGCACTTCGACTGCCACATCCATCTTCCGTTTGTGGCCGACGTCGATGATGGTAGGAAGTGCTGCGCGCTGTATGCTGAGTGCTGAGCCAATTGCGGTTGACGATTGACGGTCGGCGATTGACGCCCCCCGATTGCCAACCAAGAACTGCGCGACGGTTTCGATCGGACGTTGGGTGGCTGAGAGACCGATCCGTTGCGGCTTCGTCAGCGTGAGGGCGTCGAGCCGTTCCAACGACAGTGCCACGTGGGCACCCCGCTTGTTCGGCGCCAGCGCATGGATTTCATCGACGATGACCGTGCGTACGGTCTGCAAGAGACGCCGGCTCTTGTCCGCCGTCAGCAGAATGAACAATGACTCCGGCGTGGTGACGAGAATGTGCGGCGGCCGTTTAAGCATCTGCTGTCGGTCCGCCATTGGCGTGTCGCCGGTCCGCACCAGCACGCGCAGCTCCGGCAGCAACATTCCGGCCTGCAAGGCGAGCTGGCCGATCTCCGCGAGCGGCTTCTGGAGATTCTTTTGGATGTCGTTGCTCAGCGCCTTGAGCGGCGAGACGTAGAGGACCTGCGTCTGGTCATCCAGCTCACGATTGAGGGCCTGCTTGAAGAGCTGATCGATACAGGAGAGAAAGGCGGCGAGGGTCTTGCCGGAGCCGGTCGGCGCGGCAATCAGGGCGTCTGATCCTGATTGAATCGCCGGCCAGGCCCGCTGCTGGACATCCGTCGGCTGGCCGATCTGAGACCGGAACCACTCGGCGAGAAGGGGATGGAACGACGCAAGCGGCATGGTGCAGGAATGCTACCATGCCGCGAGACGAAGCTCTAGGCGCTACGGGATCGCCCTGACGTAGACGTGGGTGCCGCCGCTACCGACCAAGTTCGTGGCGACTGAGGAAAAGGCCACGAAGCCGCCGGCCCCGTTGATGGCAGGGCCGTCACTGTTGCCATTGCCCGCCACGAGGCTGCCGCTGTTGTCGCGGGATACCAAACTGGTGGTGGGCCCGTTGCGATCATGCAGATAAATCTGCTGGCCGCTGATGCCGGTCAACAGATTCGTCGCGGACGAGGTGAAGCTCACGTAACGGCCATCGCTGGTCATCGTCGGCTGGCTGCTGTTTTGATTGCCGGCGTTCGGTGTCCCGCTGTTGTCACGCGAAATCAAGCTGTTGG
Organism: uncultured Planctomycetaceae bacterium; assembly: GCA_964633565.1. Classification (GTDB taxonomy): domain Bacteria; phylum Planctomycetota; class Planctomycetia; order Planctomycetales; family Planctomycetaceae; genus CAZWGW01. The sequence continues at coordinate 1,327 of CAZWGW010000540.1, read as the reverse complement.
TCCCGTTCACCCCCGTACTCCTGTCATGCACATACACTTGCTGTCCGCTGAATCCGGACACGAGGTTGGTGGAGGCCGACACGAATGCGATAAACTGACCCGTTCCGTTGATCACCGGCGCGCTGCTGGCTCCGTTACCCGCCGTGGGTGAGGTCGTCGTCGTGTCCTTGGAAATTAGGCTGGTCGTCCCGTTGGTCCCCGATTGCGTATCGTGGAAGTAAATCTGCTGATTCGCGCCGACACCGGACACCAGATTGGTCGAGAGGGAGGCGAACGCGACGTAGCGCCCGTCCGAACTGATCGAGGGAGCGGAACTGACGCCGTTGCCGGCCACCGGCGTCACGCTGTTGTCCTTGGAGATCAGGATCGTCGTGCCGTTGGAGCGATCGTGTCGGTAGATCTGCGTGCCGCTGACCCCGGATACGAGGTTCGTCGCGGCGGACACGAAGGCGACGTAGCGTCCGTCGGCGCTGATTGCCGGAGCGCTGCTGTTGCCGTTGCCCGTCGAACCGGCACTGCTCTTGGAGACCAGGGTCGTCTGGCCGGCCTGACGATCGCGCACGTAGACCTGCTGGCCGGTAACGCCGGTAACCAGGTTCGTGGACAGGGACGCAAACGCCACGTAACGACCATCGTTGGCATTGATGACCGAACCGCTGCTGACGCCGTCCCCTTCGTTGATGATCGTCTGATTGCTGTCTCGAGAGGCGACCTCCACTTGATTCGTTTGCCTGTTGTGCACGTAGATCTGAGTGCCGCTCACGCCGGTGACCAAGTTCGTGGAGTTGGATACAAACGCGATCAAGCTTCCGTCGCCGGTGATCGAAGGGGCCGTGCTGGCGCCGTCGCCGGCGACGCCGCTGCCATTCACCGACACCCGGTCCGTACGTGTGTGTACAGAAACCTGAACGGTCCCTACTGCCGTTCGACCCGCACTATCCCTGACGGTAAACGTAGGATTGTAACTGCCAGCCGTCCCCGCCGCCGGGGTTCCAGAAACTGTACCAGCCGTCGTATTGGTCAGACTCACTCCAGTGGGCAGCGTTCCAGAAAACAGACTCCATGTAAAGGGAGGGGTGCCTCCGGTCGTCGCAAGACTTGCTGAATACGCATTGCCTTCTATTCCGAATGGAGCACTCGTGGTTGTGACTGTGAATGTGCCGCCGCCCGTTCCCCCTCCGCCATCGGAGCCAGGGCAGCCAGTGAGCAAGAGGCAGGCAATGAGGAGATACGATCTCAGATTCATGGACTCCTCCGAAGCATTCCTTGCAAGCTTGTGTCATTATATGTCGGTTGTCCTCTCTTACCTATAAGTATTCGAGTTTAT
>CAZWGW010000539.1:0-5496 GCA_964633565.1 uncultured Planctomycetaceae bacterium | reverse complement strand
TTCCCGACCGGCAGCAGACGATTACCGTCCAGGGCAAACCGGTCCCGCTGTGGGACACGAGCCGTCTGCTGCTGCTGCTGGTGGGACTGCTGGTCGTTGAGTGGGCCTTGCGGAAGCGTTGGAAACTGTTGTGAGGGAAGGATTGCAAATTGCAAAATGGTCAATGCAAATTGCAAATTTGCAATTTGCCAGCCTTCGCGCGCTCGCGATGGTGCGAGACGACGGCAATCTGCAATTTGCAATTACCGAAATCGCGTGAAATGCACCAACAACCTGAACAACTCCCTGCCCCGATCGCATCCCGCCTCCATCGCCTCCGCCGCCGGATGGCGTCGTGGGTGCTGGTCGACGGCTTGAGCCGCGTCCTGCTCGGCGTGATTGCATTCATCGCGGTCTCGCTGCTGATCGACTGGTCGTTTCAGATGGACCGTCCGCAGCGGATCGTGATGCTGGCGCTGGCAGTCGGGGCGGCCGGCGTGCTCGCGTACCGGCGGCTCTGGAAGCCGCTCGCCACGCAGCCGACGGATGACGCCCTCGTGCTGCAGGTGGAAGGGCAGCATCCGGACCTGCGCGAGAGCCTGATCAGCGCGGTGCAGTTCTCGCGGCAGTCGGAACATGCCGAGGGAGTGTCGCCGGCGATGGTGCGGGCGACGGTCGATCTCGGAGTGCAGGCGGCGGAGCGCGTCGAGTTCGGCCAGGTGCTGCACCGTCAGCGGTTTCTCATCAATTCGCTCTTACTGGCGGCGGCCGTTCTGGTCCTGGGGGGAACTGCGGCGGCCGGGTTCGTCTCGCAGACGGTCTCCATCTGGTTCAACCGCAACGTGCTGCTGGGGGACCGCGAGTGGCCGCAGGACGTGCATTTCCAGATCGTCGGGGCCGTCGACAACGTCCTCACGATGCCGCGCGGCGATGACTGGCCGCTGGAAGTGCTGGTCACCGACGACAGCCGGCGTCTGCCGGACGAAGCGTGGCTGGAAGTGCAGGGGACGCGCCGCCGGCAGCGGATGGATTCGCTCGACGGGGGACGTAAGTTCCACACCGACCTCACTGGTATCACCGACGACCTGGTGTTCCGCATCGTCGAGGCGCGGGCGTACTCGGCGTGGACGAGTGTGCGGCTGATCGATCGCCCGGCCGTCGCGTCGCTGGAACTGCGCGTGACGCCGCCGTCCTACACCGGGCAGCCGGCGGAGTCGCTGCCCCCGGGGGGCGGACCGTACAAACTCCTGTCGGGGAGCACGTTGTCGATCCGCGGCCAGGCGACAAAGCCCCTCTCGTCGGCGACGCTGACGCTGGGGCAGGCCGTGATGCCAATGCAGATCGCGGGCGGGACCGGTCTGGCGCTCGATCTCGCGGCCGGCCAGGTGAAGGACGGTGACTACGTGATCGACCTGCTCGACACGGTGCGGCTGTGGCTCCCCGGACATGAGGACCTGCAGCCGCTCGCGTCGCGCGAACCGGCGACGTTCCGCCTGCGGACCGGTCCCGACCGCGAGCCGCAGGTGCAGGCGAAACTGACCGGCATCAGCAACCTGGTGACGCCGCGGGCGCTGATCCCCATCTCCGGACGCGTCACCGACGACTTCGGCATTGCCGACCTCCGGCTGCAGCGGCGGTGGCGCGGCGAAAAGGACGAGGCCGACACGACGGGAACCGATCACCTGCACGCGTCGGTGGACCTGCCGGCACGGATCGCCGATTTCGAGACGGTGCTCGACCTGGAGCCGCTGTCGGTCCCCACGGCGGTGTCGCTGTCGTTCTTCGTCGAGGCGGACGACAACAATACGGTTTCCGGTCCGGGCGTCGGCCGGTCGACCGTGTTCCTGGTGCGGGTGGTGACCGAAGAGGAACTGCGGGCGGCGCTGCTGGCCCGCGAGCGCGAACAGCGGGTCGAATTTGAGAAACGGATCAAGCTCCAGGACGAATTGAAAACCGACTGCGAAGCGCTGCTGGCCGGCGTGCGGAGCAGCGCCGACCTCGCCGATGAGCAGCGCGCCCTGTTGGCGCGGCTGCAGAAACGGCAGAAGAGCGTGGGGGACGACCTGGCACGGATCGCCCGGCGGTTTGAGGACATCGTCGTCGAAGTGCGACAGAACCGGATTGAAGAAGAAAAGGGCCCCGTCCAGACGCGGCTGAGCGAGAAGATCATCGTCCCCCTGTGGAGCGTCGCGAACACAGACGTCTCGACGGTGACCGATGCGCTGGAGCGCGCCGCGCGGCAGGCGGCCCAGGCGTCCCAGCGCAACGCGTCCCTGGCCCAGGCGGCCGCCGCCCAGGAACAGGTGCTGGCGAAAATGCGGGAGATCCTGGCGAACCTGGAGCAGGCGGAGGGGTTCCAGGAGGCGGTCAACCTGCTGCTGGAAGTGCAGCGCGCCCAGGAGGACGTGCGGCAGATGACGGACAAGGAGAAGCAGGAGGCGATCCGGCGGTTGCTGGAGGAGGCCGAGAAGCAGAAGTGACCCGCGGCGACGTCAGCTTTCCTGTGCATCCGCCGCGCTGTCCACGAGCGCGATCAGGGTCTGCCCCGGCTTCACCGACGGGGCGGCGTCGGTTGTGAAGATCGTCATCCTCCCGTCGCCGCAGGCGAACAACGGCAACGCCCTTTCGCCATAGCGCTCGCGGAACGACTTGAGATCGAACTCCTTCGTCAGCGGGGTCGCCTTGACCGTCGCGCCCGCCTGCAGCCGGGCACTGAGTGCGGAATAGGTCGCCTCGCGCGCGAACAACAGGCGCGCCCGCAGCCGCGCTGCATCCCCCGCTTCGGCCACGCGGCCCGGCGTGAGCTGATAGACCTGGGCGCGACCGAACACGTCCGTGAAGTTGAGCGCCGCGAGTGCGTTCACTTCGTCGTTGGGCGTCATGCCGAGAAATCGTCCGATCCCTCCCAGGTCGAGGTGCTCCACGTCCTGATCGGAGAGCGCGTCGGCGTACATTGCGGGGAGGCCCGCCAGTCGCGCCGCGTTCAGGTTGGCGTGGTTGGTGTCCAGCAGTACGACGCGAAAGCCGCGCTCCTGCAGCACCTCGCCGATGTCGCGCGCCAGGGCGTTGGCTCCTGCGATGAGCAGCCCCTGCGGGTCGGCCGTCGCCAGGCCCAGACGCCGCGCCAGGGGAAATGCCGTCAACCCGTACACCACGACGGTCCCGACAATGACGGCAAATACCGTCGGCACCAGGAGCCGCCCCGGCTCGCCCATCCGCAGCGCGAACACGGCGGCCACGGACGCGGCGACGATGCCCCGCGGAGCAACCCAGCTCACGAAGGCCCTCTCCCGAAGCGTGAGCCGCGTCCCGAGCGTGGCCGCAAACACCGACGCCGGCCGCACGATCAGGATCAGGAGCGTCGCGAACAGCGGCCCGCGCCAGCCGACCGCCGCCAGTTGTTCGCGGCTGAGCCGCGCCGAGAGCAGGAGCACGGTCAGGTTTTCCTTGAACTCCAGCACGTGCCGCAACGGCACGCGGGGGAGGTTGGCCAGCAGAATGCCCATCACGGTGACGGCGAGCAGCCCGGACTCCGGCTGCAGGTAGTTCGACGCGACGAACGCCACGAGCACGGTCGTCAGCGCGACGGGCGCTTCGAGGTGATCGGCCACGATGTGCCGCCGCAGGACAAATGCCAGAAAGTACGCGCTGGCAGCGCCGATCAGGCCGCCACAGGCCACGGTCAGCGCGAGCTGACGCCCGGCCTGCACCAGGGCGCCGCTGACGCCACTCACGTCGAAGACGTTCGCCGCTTCAAACACGAGCAGCGCCAGCACGGCGCCGATCGGGTCGATCACGATCCCTTCCCAGCGCAGCAGCGGACCGACCGCGCCGATGGGTCGAATCTGCCGCAACAGCGGCCCGACGACCGTCGGTCCCGTCACGACGAGCAACGCTCCCAGCAGCACCGCGGTGGGCCAGGGCATGAGCATGATGTGCCGCGCTGCCAATGTCGTAAGGCCCCACGTCACGGCGGCCCCCACGGTCAGGAGCAGCACCAGCGGCAGGCCGACTTGACGGAACTCGGCCAGACGCAAACTGAGGCTCCCCTCGAACAGAATGACGGCGACCGACGCCGAAACGACGGGGAGCAGCAGGTCTCCGAAGACCTCGTTGGGATTCAGGTATCCCAGTCCCGGTCCGGCGATCAGCCCGAACGTCAGCAGCAGCAGGATCGAGGGGAGCCTGAGCCGCCATGCCAGCCACTGCGCCAACGTGCCGAACAACACGATGCCACACAAGCCGAGCAGAAGATGTTCGGGGTTGTCCACACGCAGGCTCCGCAGGTTTTCGGGGAGGCGGCGACATTGTAATCCGGTCCCAATATCTTTCCTCTGCGGACGTTGTTACAATGAGGCAGACGGATTTGAAGACGTTTCGTCTTGATTCGGCCGCCGCGGCGGGTACACTGAGAGCAATTCGATTCCGTCGGCATTGTCGCCTTTCGCACCGCGAACGGGCGACCGCGACGGAACAGCCCTTCAGGAGGACGACCGATGCGATCCGGGCGACTGGTGCGGTTGGCTGTGCCGTTGCTGCTGCTGGCGGCGATGACAATTTGCGGACCCTCTTACTCCCAGGAGCCGGCGGCAACTGCTCCGGAACAGAGCCCGCTCGGCGTGCGGCAACAGCGCGTGGCCCGCATGATGCAGGAACTGGAACGCCGGTTCCTCGCGCTCGCCAAGACGCTGGAAGAGACCGAGCCGGAACGGGCCGCGCGGCTCGTCAAGGCCTTCGAGGAATCGAAGACGCTGCTCGTCGAACCGCGGATGCGGGAGATCGTGTCGCTGCTCGACAACGCCAAGCTCGACAACGCCGGCCAGGAGCAGCAGCAGGTCATCGACGACGTGCGGAAGCTGATCGCCATCCTGCTGGCGGAAGACGCCAATCGCGCCAAGGACCAGGAAGAGATCGCCCGGCTGAAGGAGTGGCACCAGCAGATCTCGATGCTGATGAAGGACCAGCAGGCGCAGCAGAACGAAAGCCAGAAGTTCGACAAAAAGGACGACGCCCTCGACCGGCTGGCCAAACAGATCGAGGCGGTGCAGGAACTGATCCGCCGCGAACAGCAACTCGTGACTCAGACCGCCACGACGACTGCGCAAGGGGTGTCGGGGCTGGACAAGCTCGCTGACAAGCAGGAAACGATCCGGCAGGACACAGAGTTCGTCGCGAAGGAGGTCGCCCAGGCGAACAGCGGCGGCCAGTCACAAACCGGCGCGAACTCGCAGCCCAGTCAGTCGCAGCCGTCCGGCGGCGAACCGGCGCCGGGGCAGAAGCCGCTCGAACAGTCGGCCGCACACCAGAAGCAGGCGGCCGAAGACCTGCAGAAGGCCCAGGGCAAGACAGCGCAGCAGAGCGAAGAAAAGGCGCTGGCCGACCTGAAGAAGGCGCTCGCGGAACTGGAACAGGAACGGGACCGCCTGCAGAAGCCCCCCGAGGACGCATTCGACAAGCTGGCCCAGAAGCAGGACGCGACCGCCAACAAGACGAATTCGCTGAACGATCAGGTGTCGA
>CAZWGW010000538.1:0-5500 GCA_964633565.1 uncultured Planctomycetaceae bacterium | reverse complement strand
CAGCCACGCGCTGCGGCACCCGCGTCAGCGCTGATAGATCGGCAGATATCCCTTGTCGATCTGCAGGATTGTCGTGTTGATCGCCGTCGTGTAGACCGGGCCGACGTTCCCTTCCTTCCACGAGCCGTCGGCCGACTGGCTGCGCAGGATCTGGGCCCCGACCGATTTGATGTACTGGCTCCACTCTTCGTCCCCCTGCCGGTACATCACCTGCGAATAGTAGTAGTGCGCGTAGTGCCAGTGGCCGAAGTTGGAGTCGAGGCCACCGCCCCCCGGCCAGACGTTTTTGGAGCAGTAGTCGAGCATCTTTTTGACCATTTCGCCTTCATAGTCGCCGGTGCTGAACAGCGTGGCGACGGCGGCGGCCGTGATCGGGGGCCGGGCGCCGCCGGCCCGCTTGATGCTGTACTGGATGCCGCCGTCCGGCGTCAGACAGTTCTCGATATACTTGTGCGCGCGATCGATGATCTCTTTGGCGACGGGGATGCCGGCGTTGCGGCAGGCGCGCAAGCCCTGCACCTGCGTCACGCAGGTCGAGCCTTCGTCGAAGTCGTTCCCGTCCTTGGCCGAGACGTACCCCCAGCCACCCTGCGTGGTCTGGGCGTAGGCGCAGAACTCCACCGCCTTGGTCAGCACTTTGCGGATGCGATCCCGCCGGTCGGCGTCCTCCTCTTCGCCGAACACCTGGGACAGACAGAGCATCGAAAACCCGTGGCCGTACGTGTAGCGATAGTCTTCCTTGTAGCCGATCAGGCCGTTGGGCTGGGCGCAGTCGAGCAGAAAGTCGACGGCCAGGCTGATGTTGTCGGCGTACTTCCCGCGGGTGGTGGTGCTCCCTTCGCAAAGCAGGGCCGTGGCGGCCAGCGCGGTCATGGCGACGCGGTATTGACCGCCGTTGGCTTCCCAGTAGCCCTGCCGCCGCTGTTCCCGGGCGAGGAAGTCCAGTCCCCGGGAGACCGCCTGATCGATCCTGGGGTCGCGGTCCGGCTGCGCCCGAACGGCAGTCGCATCGAGGCCGATCGCGAGCAGAACGGCCGCAACGAGGAGCGAGCGAGGCATGCTGCGGTGTCCCCTTCTGACGGGCAGGGTTGTGTGGCGAGGCAGCGTTGATTCCGGACGGGGCGACCAGCGCTGCGCCTCCCGCGCGGGCATGTGATAGTATTGCGCTTTGGGGAGCGCGGATCAACCGCGGTTCCCCCGCGCCGGGCCCGGAATCGCAACCCGCGCCAAGGTCCGGTAGGCTAACCTGATCCTGATCTCGCCGCCTCGCCGGGCGCCCTGTCCTGGCGACGGAGAGCGGAGGACCGGATTCCCAGCAATGTCCGTGTTGGACGGAAGTGACCGAATCGATCCGGCGCAGTTACAGCACGCCGTCCACGCGGCCGATCCTGCGGTGCTGTTTGTCGAGCCGCGCATCCTGCGGCGCGTGATCAAGCAGGACCGGCGGCTGACGGCGATCGGGTTCCAGGTGCCGCACGCGCACGTCTATACGATCGAGCGCGAGCGGCTGCTGGTCATCGCGGACCGTCCCGAACTGGACCTGTCTCCGGCGGCCGAACTCCCCCCGCAGGTCATTCTGCTGCCGCGACCTGAAGACGACGACCGCGTGGCCGACTTCACGACGGCCCAGGCGCTGCACTGGTACTGGCGGCAGTTGTTCCACGCCCGCGTGCACATCGAACTGGAACAGCAGGTGAACGACCGGCTGCTCGATGAGGACTCGATCGCCGCGCGCGTGCGGGAACTGGGGCCCGTGGAGTTCGCGGAGGTCCGGCACGTGCTGGTCAAGGACGACCTGCTGGCTCCGACGCACAGCATCGTCGACGCTTATCTGGAGTTTCTGGCCGTCGCGCTGGAGCTGCGCTACTTCGAGGCGTCGGACCGGCCGCTTTACTTCCCGTCGATCCAGGACTGGGACGCCGTCGACGCGGTCGCGTCGCTGGCTGTGCCGCATGCCGCCCTGTACCACCAGACGCGTCCGGACGGGGCGCCCGAATCGGTCGAGCAGGCGGGAGCGCCGTTTGAGGCCGAACTGGAGCGGATGCTCGGGGAGACACAGGCCGACAGTGCGTCATCGTCTCCGCAGCGCAGTCAGCGGCACCTGTCACAGGCGGAGCGGGCAAGCCGCGTGGGGAACAACGTCAAGGGGGCGGTGCTCCGCATGCGGGCGGCCCGGCGTGCTGACGCAGAAAGCGTGCGAACGATCCTGGAGGGGGCGCGGGACGAACTGCAGCGCCTGGTGGACCGGCTGCGCGCGATCTGGGGACTGTCGGACGAGGAATCGGCTGAATGGGTGGCGGCGCTGGCGCCGCTGCTCCGTCCGTCGTCGCTGGGGTTTCGCAGCGTCGAGGCGCGGCTGCTGTACGACCTGCAGAAGGCGTGCATCGCCCATGAGCGCGGGTTCTTCCGATTCGGGGTCATCCCCTGGTTGCTGTCGCGCGGCCGGGAGCCGTTGCGGCGGCCGCTCCCCACGCTGCAGCGCGTGCTGGAGGCCAAGCGGCTCCGTTCGGCCGCGCGGCGCGTCCCCACCGTGCGCGTGACGGCCGAGGAACGCAAGCGGCTGGAAACGCTGCTGGCCGGCGCCGTCGAGGGGGTCGAAACGCGGCTCCGGGAAGAGATCCGTCCGCGCATCAACGGCGTGCTGGACGACGCCGGACTGGTGCCGGAAAATGTGCCCGAACGCCTGGCGCGCGGCAAGCTGGTCGAGGAACTTCTGGATCGCGTGGCCGAGCGCGGCTTTCTGAACATGGGGGACTTCCGCGACGGGCTGTCTCAGAACGACCTCAAGCTGCCCGACGTCTCGGGCCCGGCCGAGCTGTTGCGCGGCGACAAGCTGCTCCGCGCCGACCGGCAGCTGGGAAACGTGCTGGAGGGTGTATATCGGCCCGGGGCCGTTTACCTCCGCTGGCCGCAGCGGCTCAGTTCGCTGGCATTCGGTACGCCGTGGGGCCGCTTTCTGACACAGTACGTGGTGCTGCCGTTCGGCGGCGCGTTTGTCGCGCTGGAGGGGATCAAACATGTGGCGCACCTGATTGCCGGCACCCGGCACGCCGGGCCCGACGCCGCAAATGCTGCAGAGGTCGAGGCCGCGGCGGCCGGCAGCCCGTTCGACCCGCTTTTTTTCGTATGGGTGTTCTTCGTCGGCATGATGCTGATGCTGATCCTGCACCGGCCGAAGTTCCGCGCCTGGCTGGGGCGGCTCCTGACCAGGACCTGGAAGGTACTCAAACGGGTCATGGTCGACGTGCCGGCGGAGATTTTCCGCGCGCCGTGGGTGCAGCGCATTCTGCAGAGTCAGCCGTATCTTGTCGTGCGGAATTACCTGCTGCGCCCGGCGATCCTGACGGCAATCTGTGCGGGACTCGCCTGGTTCTGGGGCAGGACCTGGAGCCGCGACTTCGTGATCCAGTTCTTCCTGGGGGCCGACCTGCTGCTCAACACGCCGATCGGGAGGTACGCCGACGAGTGGCTCGCCGACGTGCTCGTGCGGGCCTGGCACGAACTGCGGATCCGGGTGCTGGCTGCGGCGTTCCAGTGGGTGATGGACGTGTTCCACCTGCTGCTCGAGTGGCTCGAGCGCGTGATCTACACGGTCGACGAGTGGCTGCGATTCCGGGCCGGCGATGCGCGGGGGTTCGTCGGCGTCAAGTTCCTCCTGAGCCTGGTGTGGGCGGTGCTGGCGTACGTCGTGCGGATCTTCGTCACACTGCTGATCGAGCCACAGGTGAATCCGATCAAGCACTTCCCGGTGGTGACCGTGGCGCACAAGGTCCTGCTGCCGACGATCCCCTGGCTGCGGGAGCAACTGGAGCCGTTCATGGAGAAGTCGGAGGCGTACACGGTGGCGACGGTCATCGTGCTGCTGGTCCCCGGCGTGTTCGGGTTCCTGGTGTGGGAGCTGAAGGAGAACTGGCGGCTGTACGCCGCCAACCGGTCTCGCGCGCTGGCGCCGATGCGCGTCGGCCGCAACGGTGAAACGGTCACCGCGCTGCTCCGTCCGGGCATCCACTCCGGGACGCTGCCCAAGATCTTCACGCGGGTGCGCCGCGCGCTGAGCGGAGGAGAGACGTCGGTCCACAGCCAGGCGGCCCGCAAGCATCTCGCGGCGATCCAGATGGTGGAAGTCGCCGTGCGGCGGTTCGTGGACCGCACGCTCTGCCGGCTGCTCAACGAGACCGGATTTCGGGGGAGCACCGCCGTGCGCGCGGAGCGAGTGCGGCTGGCGACCAATCGGATTGAGGTCGAACTCGTGCTGCACGGGGAACCACAGCCTCCCTTGTGCCTGCGGTTCGATGACTACGCGGGGTGGCTGAACGCGGCGATCCACGACCCGGGCTGGCTCACGGACCTTGACGACGTGGACAGGTCCCGATTCAACGCGGCGCTCGCCGGCTTTTACAAGCGGGCGGGCGTGGACCTCGTCCGCGAACAACTGGCGGTCACCCTCGGATCGGCCGCGGTGGGCGCCGAACTGACCGGCGACCAGATCGTGCTGACAGGGGCCGGCGCAACGGCGCCCTCCGTGGCCTACCGGCTGCGTTCGACCGCGCCGCGACTCGCGCCGGTGGCGCTGCACGGTACAATGCCGGGCGCCTGGCCCGCTCCGGCGCGTCGCGACGTCCTGTTCGCCGACGCGCCGATCGCATGGGATCGCTGGGTGCGGACGTGGACCAACGGCGCGGCGGAACAGGAAACCGACGAAGCGTATCCCCCCGTGCTCCCTGTCGCGACTCCCGCGGCGGCCGGATGAGCAGCAGCCTGGCGGGGTCTTACTCCGGCGGCGCAATCACGCGCGGCGCCTGGTTCGCGCGGGCGGCCTCCACGCTGTCGCGCCGGCGCTGCTTGATGCTCGCCAGGATCATCGTCACGAGTCCGAGCAGCAGTTCATCCGCAAAGGGGATGAAGTCCGGGATGAACAGGTCCACGAGAAACAACGCGGCCGTGATTGCGAGGAGCTTGGGGAATCGCAGCCGTCGGGCGTAGCCCAGCAGGCGATCCTTGAGGTTTCCGGCCGGAGTCGGCATGGTTCAGGCTTCCGCGTCGAGGAACAGGACGTTGTATACTCTCCCGTTTCATCGTAGCAGTTCAGGCCGGTGCACCGCATGGAATTCCAGCTCGACGACACGATTGCCGCGCTCGGCTCCGCTCCCGGGCCTGCGCTGCGCGCCGTCGTCCGCGTGACCGGTCCGACGGTGCGGGAGGTCCTTGCGGGACTATTTGTCGCAGGCGATCCGTCCGGCTGGGACGCCTGCCGCACTCCGCGGCGGTTCGTCGGTCAGTTGCGCTACGCCAGCGCGACGATCGTGTGCGACGCCGCCGTCTGCTTCTGGCCCGGCAATCGAAGCTACACTGGCGCGCCGCTCGCCGAGATTCACCTCATCGGTTCGCCGCCGCTGGTCGACGCGCTGCTGCAGGAGTTGTACTCGCGCGGCGCCCGGCCGGCGCGCGCGGGGGAGTTTACTCTGCGGGCGTTCCTCGCCGGCCGGATCGACCTGCTGCA
>CAZWGW010000537.1:0-5507 GCA_964633565.1 uncultured Planctomycetaceae bacterium | reverse complement strand
AACATCTGCGCCGCGACGCCGCTGTGCGTCCGCATGCCGGCCCCGATTGCGGAAACCTTGGCGACGTTGGTCCCGCTGCGGACCGAGCCGGCGCCGAGTTCATCGACCGCCTCCTGAGCGGCGGTCAGCGTTTCGGCGAGGTCCGACTCCGGCACCGTGAACGAGACTTCGGCCGTCCCGCCCGTGCCGACGTTTTGGACGACCATGTCGATCGGGATCTTGCGGGCGGCCATCTTGGAGAAGATGAGGCTCATCACGCCGGGCCGGTCGGGGATGTCGCACAGGCCGACGCGGACTTCCATCCGATGCAGGGCGAGGCCGGTGACGACGCGGCTCTGGTCCTCCCCTTCCGGGGCGATCAGCGTGCCGGGCGCATCGGAATACGACGGCTTGACCCGCAGGTGAACGCCGAACTTCTTGGCGAACTCGATCGACCGCGAGTGCATGACCCCCGCGCCGAGGCTGGCCATCTCGAGCATTTCGTCGTACGAGATGCGGGGGATGAGCCGCGCGACGGGGACGATCCGCGGATCGGTGGTATAGACGCCGTCCACGTCGGTATAGATCTCACATTCATCCGCCTGCAGCGCGGCGGCGAGTGCGGTGGCGGTGGTGTCGCTGCCGCCGCGGCCGAGCGTGGTGATATTGAGGTCGTCGTCGACCCCCTGGAAGCCGCACGCGACGACAATGTTCCCGCCCTTAAGATATCGGCGGATGCGGTCGGTGGAGATCTTGCGGATACGGGCTTTGGTGAACGACGAGTCCGTAATGACGCCGATCTGTCCGCCGGTCAGGCTGACGGCCGGTTCCCCCAGTTTCTGGATTGCCATCGCGACGAGGGCGACTGCTTCCTGCTCGCCGGTGGAGAGGAGCATGTCCATCTCTCGTGGCTGCGGACGGTCGGTGACTTCGTCGGCCAGGCGCACGAGTTCGTCGGTCTTCTTCCCGCGGGCGCTGATGACCATTACGACCTGGTGACCCGCGTGTTTGGCCGCCACGGCCCGCCGGGCCGCGGAGGTGATTTTCTCTCCGGTGGCGACGCTGGTTCCGCCGAACTTCTGCACGATCAGCGACACGAATTCTCTCCTTGGGCGGCCCATGTGTTCCGTTCCGCGCGGCAGCATAGCAGACACTGGAATCGGCGAGAAACGTGGGGGACGGCACACCGTGTGACGTAGCTGAATTCGCCAGAATTCGGGCGTCGTCCGTGGAGCAGGCGCTCAAAATCCGGCCGGTGCATCATGCGTTCGAGCAGCGCAGCTACCGGGGCATCAGCCGGATGTTAAACACAATCTGCGGTCTGCCGTCGGACGCTGGATCGGCGCTCGTCGACGCAGCGATTTTGGAGAAATGGAGCAGGTCGTCGAGCCGCAGTCCGAAATACGACTCAGTCTGGATGGCGTCCTGTACGGACCGGAAGAGCGCTTCGGCCCGTCGTGCGTGTCGTCGCACACCGGCCTGGTTCCCCTCGCGACATTTGACGCCGGCAGCCGCCAGCTTGATCAACGCTTTGAGGAAGTCGGCGACGGGCCCGCGGCGACCGGCGGCAACCCAGACCGCTTCCCAGGTCTCGTGCGACTCCCAGTAGTAGCCGTGATTGAACAGGTCGATGCCGTAGCGGTAGTCCGTGCAATCGCGCCAATTCGACGACCGGGGCGCGGCCGCGCACGTGATCATCCGCCCGTACGAATGCCCTGCAGGATCAGCGATGGGATGCGGTGCGCGGCCAGGGACGTAAGTGTAAGGCGGGAGTTCGCGCTCCGGCAGGAAGCGAGGGACCGGCGTCGTGTCGCCTGTATTCGTCATCGAACTGCTTCTGCGTTGAGCCGTAGCGATCGATCCAACTCGCATCGTGCGTCGGCCAGGGCGTCGCACACAACCGCCCATCCCGATACGATAACATGACCGGCAGCCTTCAGTCCCTGACTCCTGACCCAACCATGCGTCTCGGTATCTTTGGCGGAACGTTCGATCCGGTGCATTACGGCCACCTGCTGGCCGCAGAACAGTGCCGCGAGCAGTGCCGGCTGGACGAGGTCTGGTTTGTGCCCGCCGCGATTCCCCCACACAAGACGGGCGTGGGAATCTCCCCCGGCAAGGCCCGCGCCGAGATGCTCGAGCTGGCCGTTGCCGGTCTGCCCCAATTCCGCGTCAGCCGGATGGAACTGGAACGGGACGGGCCGAGTTACACGGTCGATACGCTCACGACACTTCGGGACGAAGATCCGACCCGCGAATTACTCCTGATTCTTGGTGCGGATTCTCTGGCCGATTTTGCGACGTGGCGCGAGCCCCGACGGATTGCGGAACTGGCAACCCTCCTGGCGGTCAACCGCGGCCGCGTGACGCCGGATGTCGCTGCCGCGGCGCAAGAACTCGGGCAGGAATTTCAAACCCGCGTGCAGTTTGTGGAAATGCCGGCGGTCGATCTGGCGTCGACCGACATCCGCCGCCGCGTGCGGGAGGGACTGAGCATCCAGTTCATGACGCCGCGTCCGGTGGACCTGTATCTGCGGCAACACAACCTGTACGGGGCATAAACTGAGCTCCCTATTTCGAGCGACAGCATGTAACCGTCCGCGTCAGCCTACGGAAAACAATCGGCCATCACAATCGCAGCCCCGAAGGGGCGACAGAGAGCGCGTGACGACTCCCTCCCGCCCCTCCGGGGCTTCACCGAATCGCTCACAACTCCAATCCGGGGGCTCCCGACCCCCCCCGGCTACATCCTCCGGCCCCTCCGGGGCCAACGGGATTTCGAGGCCATAGCGTCGCGTCCCGTTGCCGGATACTCTGCATGTCGCCATGAGCGACGTCACGCAGATCCTGCAGCAGATCGAATCTGGCGATCCGTCCGCGACCGAGCAGTTGTTGCCGCTGGTCTACGAAGAGTTGCGCAAACTGGCGGCAGCGAAGCTGGCAAACGAGAAGCCGGGGCAGACGCTGCAGGCGACCGCCCTGGTGCACGAGGCGTTCCTGCGGCTGGTCGATGGGAAACAGGCCCAGCATTGGAACAGCCGTGGCCACTTCTTCGGCGCGGCGGCCGAGGCGATGCGCCGCATCCTGGTGGAGAAAGCACGCCGCGAGCGGCGGCTGAAGCGCGGCGGAGACCTGCAGCGCGTGGAACTGGACGCCCTGCAGCTCACGATCGATGGTCCCGGAACGGACATTTTGGCTCTGGATGAGGCCCTCACCGAACTCGGCCGGAAAAAGCCGGAAGTGATGGAGCTGGTGAAGCTACGGTACTTTGCCGGCCTGACGCTTGACGAAGCCGCACACGTCCTTGGCATCGGCAGTTCAACTGCTGACCGCCATTGGACTTACGCCCGGGCGTGGCTCTATCGTCGGCTGGCGCCGGACGGCGAACTCTAGGCAGGCGCAGGGTCTGTCCTGGTTTTTGTGAAATGAATTGGGGCTGTTTGCCGCCGGACGGCGCACTGTCTTGTGGAGACCCGTTCGGGATCCGGTGATTGTTGGGAGTCGTTGCGATGGACGATCAGTCGATCTTTCTCGAGGCATTGCGGAAAGAAACACCCGAAGAGCGCGCCGCCTTTCTGTCTGAGGCGTGTCGCGACAATGAAGGTGTCCGGCACGAAGTGGAATTGCTCCTCAAGGCCCATGCCAAAGTCGGTGGTTTTCTGCAGGGAACGCCGGCCGGTATGGAACTGACCGTCAGCCAACCCCTCTCCGAACAACCCGGCACACAGATCGGCCCGTACAAGTTGCTGCAGCAGATCGGTGAGGGGGGCATGGGCGTGGTGTACATGGCCGAACAGAAGGAGCCGGTCAAACGCCGCGTCGCGCTCAAGATCATCAAACCGGGCATGGATACGCGGCAGGTCATTGCCCGCTTCGAGGCGGAGCGGCAGGCGCTGGCGATGATGGACCACCCCAACATCGCCAGGGTTTTTGATGCCGGCGCCACGGCGACGGGACGGCCCTACTTCGTGATGGAACTCGTCAACGGCATCCCGCTGACGAACTACTGCGACGAGCAGCGGCTCACGCCGAAGCAGCGGCTGGAACTGTTCGTCCAGGTCTGCCAGGCGGTCCAGCATGCGCATCAGAAGGGGGTCATCCACCGGGACCTCAAGCCCGGCAACATCCTCGTGGCGGAGTACGACCACAAGGCGATCCCCAAGGTGATCGATTTCGGTGTCGCCAAGGCGACCAGCCAGACGCTGACCGAAAAGACGATGTTCACTCAACTCGGTCAGATCGTCGGCACGCTCGACTATATGAGCCCGGAGCAGGCCAAACGGAACCAGTTGGACGTGGACACGCGGAGTGACATCTACTCCCTGGGGGTGATCCTGTACGAGTTGCTGACCGGAGAGACGCCGTTTGACAAGCAGCGGCTGCGCTCGGCCGCGTTTGACGAGATGCTCAGAATCATTCGCGAGGAGGAGCCGCCCCGGCCGAGCACGAAGCTCAGCAGTAGCCAAACACTCCCGTCAATCGCGGCCAATCGGCACATCGAGCCGCACAAGCTCAGCACGCTCGTCCGGGGCGAACTCGACTGGATCGTGATGAAGACGCTGGAAAAGGACCGCAACCGGCGCTACGAGACGGCCAACGGCCTCGCGGCGGACGTGCAGCGCTATCTGGCCGATGAGCCGGTGCTGGCGTGCCCGCCGTCGGCGGGATATCGGTTGCGGAAGTTCGTGCGGCGGAACAAGGGGCCGGTGCTGGCTGTGGTTGTGGTGCTGCTGGCCCTGGTCGGTGGCATCATCGGTACGACGCTGGGGTTATTCGAGGCCCGTCGCCAGGAGTGCCATGCCCTGGCCGCCGCCGACAAGGAGGCCAAGGCACGCACCGCGGAGGCAGCCCAGCGCGCGCTGGCTCAGGACAATGAGCGCAAAGCCAACACGGAGAAAGACCGCGCCGAGAAAGCGGCGGCAGCGGAAAAGGTGGCCCGCGAAGCCGCCCTGAAGCGGCTGGTGCAGATCGAGAAAGCCAACGAGATCCTCAGCTCGATTTTCCGCGACCTCAATCCACGCCTGGAGGAGAAGGACGGCATCCCGCTGCTGGAACAGTTGGGCAAACGGCTGGACCAGGCGGCGGAGTTGCTGGAGGGCGAAGCGGTCGGCGATCCCTTAATGGTGGCACGCATGCAAATGACCCTTGGCAGCACGCAATTGATCCTGGGCTATCACGACCGGGCCATCTTCCTTTTCAGCAAAGCGCGCCAGACCTTTACCTTGCACTTGCCGCCCGATCACACCGAAACGCTCCACAGCATGAACAGCTTGGCCGGGGCGTACAGGGCAGCGGGGCGGCTCAACGTGGCCCTGCCGCTCTACGTCGAAACGCTCCAGAAGGCCAAAACCACCTTGGGCGCCGATCACCCCAATACTCTCAAGACCATGAGCAACCTGGCCGATGCGTACGGGGTTGCCGGCCGGCTCGACCAGGCGCTGCCGCTCTTAGTCGAAACCCTGCAAAAGAGGAAAGCCACGCTGCCGGTCGATCACCCCGACACGCTCTCAAGTATGAACAATCTGGCC
>CAZWGW010000536.1:0-5511 GCA_964633565.1 uncultured Planctomycetaceae bacterium | reverse complement strand
ATACCGAAGCGATGCTTGAGGTAGCCCGCAAGCACATTGAAGATGATGGACTGCAGGACCGCGTGCAGGTGATGCAGGGGGATGCGTTCCACCTGCCACATCATGATGGTGATTTCGATATAGTTGTTTCACTGAACTTCCTGCACATGTTCCGGTTCGATCTGCAACAGGAGTTGATCCGTGAAATGACACGCGTGCTGCGTCCTGGTGGAACGGTGGCCCTTGAGTTCGAGAGCATCCACAAAGGGCTGTGGTTCACGCGATACTGGGAGCAGCGCCGAGTTCAAAGCCATACGAAGTTCAACAGCGTACGCGAAATTCGGCAGCTGTTCCCGCGGGACCGGTTTGCCGACATTTGCGTGTGCGGGACGGCATTGCCGAAGGTCTACAGACTCTTCAGCCGGATGCCGCGGATGGGGGCCGCCGTCGAGTCAATCACGCGCTTGACTCCGTTCAACTGGATGGCGGAGCGGATTGTGGTTTCGGGGGAGAAGCGGTAACTGCAATGCCGGTGGCATGTAAGGACAAGGTAGCCGCTGCTGGCTGCAGAGACACGCCGATCACGGTGGCATTTGTCATACATACGTTTGACATTGGCGGCATCGAACGCAGCATTTCCCGGCTCGTCAACAATCTCGAGCCAGAAATGTTTCGCGTGCTTATTGTCTGCCTGGCACGCAGCGGGCGCGCTGCTCAGTGGATCAACCGAAGTGGCGTCGAAATTGTCGAGATGCACAAGCGGCCCCGCCACGATCCTCTGATCTTCGGGCGTCTGGCGCGGCTACTGAACGAGAACCGTGCTGACATTGTTCATTCACACAATTGGGGAACCCTGGTTGAGACGACAGTCGCACGGCGCTGGTCCGGCATTCTGAGCGAGGAACTGTGCTTGGCGATTTGCGGGTACACGGCCCAAAGCGGTGGCTGAGGTCCACCGCCATGCGCTGGGCTCTCGGCCACTGTGATGTCGTGGTCAGCAACGCAATTGCAACGGCGCGGCGCGTCGAGGCGCTCTGCGGCTACAGGATGTCGAAAATCACCGTAATCCCAAATGGCGTCGAGCCGCTGTCGCAATCCCGTTGCACGAAGGCACGATTGACAATCCGCCGCCAACTCGGAATCTTTCCCGACGACGTTGTGATCGGGAGTGTCGGACGGCTTGTGGAAGTCAAGCACTTCGGATTGGCGATTGACGCAATTGCGGAATTGCGACACCGCGGCCTGAGCACACATCTCTTGCTCGTGGGAGATGGCCCGATGCTTGCCGCGCTGAGATCGCACGCATGCTCCCGCGAAATTGCCCAATATGTGCACTTTTGCGGACATCAAGCTGATGTCGGGCGTTTCCTGTCGGCCATGGACATCTACGCAAACTCAAGCATCAGCGAAGGATTAAGCCAGTCCCTGATCGAGGCGCTTGCGGCCGGGCTGCCGATTGTCGTAACGGATGTCGGTGATAGTCGGCGAGTCGCCGAATCGCTGCCCACTTGCGGCCTGGTCGTTCCGCCTGGCAATGTCGGCGCATTTGCACACCAGCTTGCCTGCCTCGCCAGTGACAGCGCGCTTCGCTGCCGAATGGCCCGCGCGTCGGCACAGAAGCATAGCGAAGAGTTCAGCGTCGAAAAGATGGCGGCAACCTATTCGCACATGTACCGCAGGCTCCTGGCCGAACGGAACCAGACTGAAGCCGTATGAGTTTGACTGTCATTGTCTGGCTGGCGGCCTTTACGGTCCTTGCTGTGTTGGCTTTTGTGCGGCCCGCATTTGCCGTTGCCCTCTACATGCTGACATTTTTCGCCTGCCCCGACTTCTGGTGGTGGGGTGGGCCGCTGGCCGGTTACCGATGGAACCTGTATGCCGGCATCGCGATGCTGATCTCGGTGGTAATTGCAAATGGCGGGGCTCCGGAGCTACTGAAGCTTCCACGCCGGCTTCGTCAGCTAACACTGCTGGGAATGCTTATCGCCTTGAATGCCACGCTGGTGCATTTCATGCTGGCGTCAAGTGGCGACGCCAGCCAAGGTCCATATTGGCTGCTCATGAAGTTTATATTACTATTTCTGATGATTATCGCGGCGTGTCGACGGCCCAACGATGTGAGGTGCATCGCGCTGTCGATTCTGTTCGGGGCAGCGTATATTGGCTACGAATGCACGATCAACGATCGTGGGCAGTTGCGCGCGAACCGCCTCGAAGGCATCGGTTGTCCAAGTGCTCAGTCGGCAAACGAATTGGCATCGTTGATGGTCACCGTTCTGCCGTTGACGGGCGCATTTTTCATGGCGGGCAAGCCGTGGGAACGTGTGGCGATGGTGCCAACTGCACCATTCATTCTCAACGTCGTCCTGCTCTGCAATAGTCGTGGTGCATTCTTGTCGATGATCGCAGCAGGCCTGGCATTATTGCTCTTCGCACCACGCCGAATCCGTCGGAAGGTGCTCGTGCTGGCCGCCTGCGGCGGAATGGCAACTTGGTTTCTCCTCGGTGATCCTCGTATCATTGAACGGTTTTTGACGACCTTCAACAGTGCCGAAGACCGGGACGATTCCGCGGCAAGCCGACTTGATTACTGGAAAGCCGGCATGAGAATGGTTGCCGACTACCCACTCGGTGCTGGTGGCAACGGATTCAAGCGAGTCCACGGCCCGAGTTATATTCGTGATGTCAATGGCGCGGAGTTTGATGGACGGTCGGTACACAACGGCTACATTAACGAGGCGTGTGAATGGGGAGTTCAGGGTTGCACGCTGCGCCTATTGTTGCTCGGCGGCGTATTGACGCTGCTTGTCAGCGCGATTCGGCACGGTCAACTATTAGCCGATGGTCGAATGGGGCACATGCTAGGGCTGACAATAATTGTGGGCCTCGTGGGATTCCTGTGTACATCGTTTTTTGGGGACCGTTTGGATAACGAGTGGGGATATTGGATTTCGGCACTCGGAATTGGATATGCGCGTGCGTATGCGAAGTGCGCTCCATTTTCGCAGCCGCCAGCGTCACGCTGCAACATTGTGGATGTCAGGCTGACAGCATACAAGCCACTTGCCACAGGCGCACCACAGTCGATTGCTGTGGCAGGATCGTGTGGGCCATTGGGCAGCGCAGGCAATACTACAAGGCCCTGAGCAGGAGACACCGGCGGAGATGCGATTTCGAACGGCTGTGCAAGGGGCTCGCTTTGTACGATACGGCGCCCGCAGTCCTCGCGATTTCTACCTCGTATGGCAGGCGATTCGGAGGTTCGATGCGATCCAGAAGCCGGTCGAGCTATTCCGGCTTGCTCGTTATCTCCGACGACACGGTAGGCGGGCTGGCCTGCGGACGGTTATGGAGATTGGTACACGTCACGGAGGAAGCCTGTATTTGTGGTCGAGACTTGCAGATCCACGGGCGAGTCTGATCAGTGTGGATTTTCATCCACGGGTGAATGATGCCGATGCAGTTCGACAATTAGGAGCGATTGTCGTAAGTTCACAAAGGCTGCATTGCGTTCGGCGCGACTCGCACGACAGGGCGACACTTGTTGACGTTTCCGGTGCCCTGTTGGGCGGCAAGCTGGATTTATTGTTCATTGACGGTGATCATCGTTACGACGGTGCCCGTCAGGATTTTGAAATGTATTCACCACTGGTTCGTTCGGGCGGAGTCATCGTATTCCACGACATCGTCGAGAATCCGGAGCATCCTGACTATGGAGTTGCGCGGCTGTGGCGCGAACTGATGCCGGCGTATAAGCACCATGAGTTTGTAGATGCGGGGCATCCGGAGCCCGGCATGGGGCTCGGAGTGCTGGTGATGCCCTGACGCTAACTGCTGTTTTGGTGCAGGACAATAGATGCGAACGGCGTCGAATCGCGAGATGTATTGCTTTTCGAGTCCGACACCGCGGTCTTGATGAAATTCTGGCAATGCAGTGTCCATGACGACAGTAGTGGTTCGCAAATGGTCGACGAGCGACGTCGTCCGCAGTGCAGATGGCGGTGCGACTGTCTTTACGAAAACGTACCGCGAAGGCTCCGGCCCCGGGATGCGGCGCGACATCATTTGCGCCCGTACGGCCCGTGAGATGGATCTGCTGCAGCGGATGGGGGCGAGCGGCTTGTTTTGCGGCCGATTGGGCGCAGTGCGACTGGCGGGGGGAGATCCGGAGGCGGGGAAATTGGTAACGGCGGAGGCGCCGGGAGTTGAACTGGAGAGAGTCCTGTGGCGTTCGCACGGCGAGCGGGTCAGCCGAGACTGCCAACAGTCGATGCTGCTGGCCGGACGGTGGCTGCGGGCATATCAGTCGTTGCCGGCTCGACCGGGCGATGAAGCGCGGTTCGGCGAGGGTGAACCGACGGACCTGGCGGAGTATTGCGATATCCGCCTCGGCCGCCTGTGGGAGCTGGGCTACGACTGGCCGGACGAGGCGTTCCGGCAATGGATGCGCGAACATTTGAACCGCTTGGTGGCGCGGGCGTCGGAGGAGGACCGGCGGTCTGTATGGTGCCACGGAGACTACGGTCCGCAGAACATATTGTGGGATGGGCGCACGCTGACACCGCTCGACTTCGCGATGGCCCGTCTGGATTATCCACTGCTCGACGTCACGTATCTCATTCGTCGGCTGGAAATGCTGCAGGTGTACTTTCCGTGGCGGCGCTGGCCACTGGATTTGTGGCGGCGGGCGATCCTGCGGGGGTACGGCCGCCCGGATGCCGATCGGACACCCATGTATGAGGCGATGATGATCCGGCACCTGCACTGTCGCCTGGTGACTTACGTAAGGCGGAAGCCGCTGTCGCTGAAGGAGCGGGTGCACAACGCGTATGTGCGCGGCTGCGTTCGCAGGGAGTTGGAACGCAGGGTCGGACTATCGAAAAGTAGCCACGCGTGAGCAGTGCAGTCGTCAGCGGTGAACGAAACGTCCGCGGGGAATGGCGGAGGCGGGGGTGGGCGGAACGGCTGCCGACGGGATGGCGGCAGGCGCTGCGGCGCGCGTACTACGGGTGGCAGATTCGGAGCGGGCGATTTCAATCGGACGAGCCGGAGTTCAAGCTGCTCGGGCGGTTGGTGTCCGTCGGGGACCGCGTGATCGACATCGGGGCCAATCTGGGAACATACACGCTGAGGCTGTCGGAACTGGTCGGTGAAGCCGGCCGCGTGTTTGCCTTTGAGCCGGCCGTAGAGACGTTTGAGATTCTGACGAGCAACGTGCGCCGGTCAAGATTGCAGAACGTGACGTTGATCAATACCGCGGTCTCGAACGAGTCCGGGCTGGCGGGATTTGAGGTTCCCAGTGAGCAGTTTGGATTCGCGGCGCACTACTTCGCCCGGCTCAAGCCGACGGCAAACGCAGCGGCCGGCCCGCGCGTGTTCTGTTGCCGGATCGACGACCTGGGAATTCCGGGACCGGTGAGCCTCGTGAAAATCGACGTGGAAGGGCATGAAGCCGAGACGCTGCAGAGCATGACGAGAATGCTCGCGCGGGACTTGCCGACGTTGATCGTCGAAGGGGACGATCCCGAGGTG
>CAZWGW010000535.1:3174-5514 GCA_964633565.1 uncultured Planctomycetaceae bacterium | reverse complement strand
TCAGCCGCAGTACGGTTCGCGCGGCGCGAGCCTCAACCTGGAACTCGAACTCGATTCGGCCGCCGTCGACACTCCGGACCGGCTGCGGGAGCGGATCCGGCACTTTTACGGTCTCTTGAAGGTAGCGATCGATGAGGAACTCAACACGACCGAACCGGGCTGCAATGGCGCGCGGACGGCCTGCGGGCACGGCGCAGGCTGCCGTGCCGGTCATCACGGGCACAGCCCGCCATGCTCCGACGGCGCGATCCGCAATTCGACCCCGGGCCAGGTGCGGGCCATCCGCGCCATCGCCCGGCGCAAACAGATCGATCTGCCGCGGCTGCTGCAGGAACGCTTCGGCACGGACCGTGCCGATGAATTGACCGTCCAGGACGCCAGCGTCCTGATTGACGATCTCGATGCGCGGCCGGTGGCGGCGGCTTCCTGACGACAGACTGCCAGGCCCTCCGATCGAAGAGCGCGGAAATTGTCGACGCCCCGGCACTGGTCTCACGACCGGCTCCGGGGCGTTTTTGCCATTTTGAGGCAGCTTGGTGTTCATGACCGCTGCATCACGAAGGGAGGACGCCCGACACATGATCCCCCTGATCGCCGGCCTCGTGCTGGCCCTGCTGCTCGCCGTGATCGCACTCGTGCGTGAAGTGCGGCTCCGGCGCGCGCTGCAGGAACTCCTCCGCCGACTGCTCACGCACTGGAGACACCGCTTTGGAACGGATGACGCCACTGAAGATCACCCTGCCCCTGATGCTGATTCTGATCGCCGGTTGTGAGCCGCCACCCTCCGATGAGCGGCTGGCACGGATGGCCGAGCATTCCGTCACGCAACAGGCGCAGCAGAACGAAGAGATGGCGCGGCTCAACCGGGAAGTCGCGCAGGGGACGAACCGGCTTGTCGAGACCGATGCCCAGGCCCGCCGGGAACTGCTGGCCGCGCAGCGCGACCTGCAGCGGCAGCAGGAACACGTCGGCGTGCAGCGCGACGCCCTCGAATCCGAGCGCAAGTCCTGGGCGGTGCAGCGCCAGACCGAGTCCGTGTACGCGCCGATCGTCTCGACGCTCGGCATGACGTTCCTGGCGCTGTTCCCGCTGGTGCTGTGCTGGTACCTGCTGCACGGACTGAGGCGGACCGACGAGCACCAGATCAGCGACCTGCTGATCACCGAGATCGTCTCGGAACGGCCAGCGCTGCTGCCGCCGCCGGCTGAGCCTTCCCGCAGCCTGGAGTATCAGCCCGAACCGCAAGGGAATTGTGACGGGCCGCCCACGCCGCCGGACTCGCCGGTCTGATCGCAGTTCCGGCCGCTTCACTCACAACCACAGCTAAAGAAAGGAGTGCAGTCTCCCTTGTCCCATGTTGTCACGATCGAGACCGAAGTCCGCGACCTGCGGGCCATCCAGTCCGCCTGTGCACGGCTGGACCTGCCGGCGCCCCACCCCGGGGAGGTGAAGTTTCTGTCGGGCAAAGTCAGCGGACTGCTCGTGCATCTCACGAGTTGGAAGTTCCCAGTTGTCTGCCAGCTCCAGAGCGGCGCGCTCAAGTACGACGACTACGAAGGCCGCTGGGGGGACCGCGTTTACCTCGACCGCTTTCTGCAAGCCTACGCCGTTGAAAAAGCTCGGCTCGAATCTCGGCGCGCCGGCCACACGGTGACGGAGCAACCGCTGGAAGACGGGTCCATCAAGCTCACCATCCATGTCGGAGACGCCCTAGCATGAAGACGATCGAAATTCTGGTCGCGCCCGACGGAAAGGTGCGGCTCGAAACGAAGGGTTTTCAGGGGGCGGGCTGCCGCACGGCGAGCCAGTTCCTGGAGCGCGCGCTGGGGCAGAAAACCAGCGACGAGGTCACGCCAGAGTTCCATCAGCAGGCCGCGGAACAGGCGCAAGCCCAGCAATCGGCGTGACGAACGCCGCGACCTCTCTCTACCGAACTTTTTTCGCTCTGTTACGTGCCGCGCAGTTTGCCGGGTCTCGTCGCGCGCATTCAGCCGCACTGTTCTGCTTGGCCTTTCACCATTCTGTCCAGGGAGAGCCCCTGTGCCGACCGTCCGTCGCCGCGTCCTGCGGCAGCCTCGCCCGCAATCACCCCCGGATCCGCGCCGCCAGCAGCAGATCAGCCAGCGGCGAGCGAGTCTCTCCGAGACACGTCTGTCCCTCGACCGCTGGATGTCTCGCCTGAAACGAGCATTCCATGCACTCGAAAAACTCCAGCGAAAAGCAGGCTCGCTTGAACGGCAGATCCGCAAGCTGGAGCAGGCCTGACCTGTCCCCATCGTTCCCACGTCACCTCCCCCGCCCCAGGAGTCCCGCCATGATCCGTACGTCACTGTTCCGGGT
>CAZWGW010000535.1:0-3164 GCA_964633565.1 uncultured Planctomycetaceae bacterium | reverse complement strand
GAAGGCGAATCCCTCTGCTGCGCTGAGCCCCTGAGTGAATTGGTCCGCGCCCGCTCCCCGGCCGAGGCGGCCGAGATTGTCCACTCATTCTGGTCGGCCGAGATGGACAAGCCGGTTGTGTGCGAGCGGCTGACCGTGCAGCTCCTGCGTGAGCCGCTGGCCGGCACCGGCGTAGTTTACGAAGCGGCGCGCCAGGAGGACCGGTTCGCCGTCGTCGAGGGGCTGCTGTTTCCAGTGTCGGAGAGCCAAGTCACGCAAGCAGCCGTCATCTGCCTCTCATGACAGCCACGCCATTCGCGCGTTCTGACCTTATTTCCGGTAGCCACGGAGGGCTGCCGGAGCTCATTCGTCCGTCGGCTGCTTCCATCCCGTTGTCATCTCAGGAGTTCCTTTATGTCGCTTTCCGAGAAGCTGGCGGAATATGTCCGCGCGTGCTTCACCGGGTTGTGGGTTCAGTCGTTCGAACATGATGATGCGCTGGCTGAGATCGTGCGGCTGTGCCACGACCAGCAGTGGCGGCTGGCGGTGTGGGACATTGACCGGGGTCTGCGGCTGCCCGGTGCGGATGCCGCGGATACGACGGCCGCCGACCCGCTGGCGGCGATCCGCGCGCTCAGCTCACTAGCCGTTCCCGCGGGCGCGGACGACGAGACCCGCGGCGGCAGCGCGCTGCTGGTCCTGGTCAACTTCCACCGGTTCCTGAACTCGGCCGAGATCGTCCAGGGTCTTGTCCGGCAGATCACGGACGGGAAGCAGCAGCGGACGTTTGTGGTGGTATTGTCGCCGGTCGTCCAGATCCCAACCGAACTGGAGAAGCTGTTTGTCGTCCTGGAGCACGAGCTCCCGGGCCGCACGCAGCTCGCCGAGATCGCCCACGGGATCGCCACCGAGGAAGGAGAACTGCCGGGCGGCGCCGACCTGGAGCGGCTGCTCGATTCGGCGGCGGGCCTTACGTGCTACGAAGCCGAAGGGGCGTTCGCACTGTCCCTCGCGCGGCATGGACGCGTCACCGCCGATGTCGTCTGGGAACTCAAGGCCCAGACGCTCCGGAAGAGCGGCCTCGTCGGCCTGCACCGGGGTGATGAACGGTTCGAGCAGCTCGGGGGCCTCGCCAACCTCAAGGCGTTTGCGCTCCGCGCATTGCGATCGCGGACCGAGTCCCGGTCGGCCCTCTGCCGGCCGCGCGGAATTCTGCTCCTCTCACCTCCGGGGTGTGGGAAAAGCCAATTTGCCAAGGCCCTGGGCCACGAGACGCAGCGCCCCACGCTCACGCTCGACATCGGGGCATTGATGGGCTCGCTGGTGGGCCAGACCGAGCAGAATGTCCGGCAGGCGCTGCGGATCGCTGACGCGATGGCGCCGTGCCTGTTGTTCTGCGATGAGATCGAGAAGGGCCTCGCGGGCGCCACGTCGAGCGGCAGCGGAGACTCGGGAGTGTCGGCACGCCTCGTTGGCACGCTGCTCACGTGGCTCAATGACCACACCTCCGACGTGTTCGTCGTCGCGACGTGCAACGACATCTCGCGGCTGCCGCCGGAGTTCGCCCGGGCCGAGCGGTTCGACGGTGTGTTCTTTGTGGACCTCCCCTCGCCCGAGCAGCGGCGGGCGATCTGGCGGATCTACCTCGACCTGTTCGGCCTGGATGCCCGCCAGAAGCTGCCGGCCGACGACCAGTGGACGGGGGCCGAGATCCGCGCCTGCTGCCGGCTGGCAGCCTTGCTGGATGTGCCGCTGGTCCAGGCGGCGCAGAATGTTGTGCCGGTGGCGGTGACCAATGCCGAGACAGTCGAGCGGCTCAGAACCTGGGCTTCGGGCCGCTGCCTCAGCGCCGATGAGGCCGGCATCTACCAGTTCCGTTCCGCGACCAAAGCCCGGAGGCGCGTGAACCGCGAACCGTCGCACAACTGACGGCAGTTTCCCGATGTCCCCCGGCCTCGGGAGTGGGCTCACGGAGGAACCTGCTCTCGGGGCCTTTCGTTGCGAGCTTTGATTTCAGACCGACTGGAGACGAACCAATGACCACTCTCGTTGATGACACGGCGACGACTTCGTCGGCCGCCGACCGGCTGCAGCAGACGATGGCGGCCGCGCGGCTGAGCTTCACCTGGTTGGGAGTGCGCCGCACGCTCACCCCCCAGCAGAAGGAACAGGCGGCCGACACGTTCGGCGCCTCGGGCAAGTTCCTGTCGGCCGGCAAGAAGCTGCTCGACACGTCCCACCCGGCCTACAAGGCTGTGACGTCTGTTCGCAGTCAGGCGGTGCAGTACTGGAAGTCGATGTCGCTGCCGTATCCCGAGCCAGGGCTGCGGCTGATCCGCCAGTCGCGGATCGAGGTGTTCGACGAGCGGCTGCGCGAGCTCCGGGACGAACTCGACGAGGCTGTCAGCAAACTCGACGGCCAATACGCCGAACTGAAGCGGACCGCCCGCCGGCGGCTGGGGCATCTCTACAACGAGGCCGACTATCCCGCATCGCTGACGGGGCTGTTCGCCCTGGACTGGGACTTCCCGTCGGTCGAGCCCCCGCAGTACCTGCGGCAACTTCATCCGGATCTCTACGCGCAGGAATGCCAACGGGTCCGCGCGCGGTTCGACGAAGCGGTCAAGCTGGCCGAGGAGGCGTTTCTGGCGGACCTGGCGCAGCTCGTCTCGCATCTGTGTGAGCGGCTGAGCGGCAGCGACGACGGCAAACCCAAGGTGTTTCGGGACTCGACCGTCACGAACCTGAGCGAGTTCTTCGCGCGGTTCAAGGACCTCAACATCGGTTCCAGCGCTGATCTGGACCGGCTGGTCGACCAGGCGCAGCAGATCGTACGGGGCGTTCAGCCGCAATCGCTGCGGGATGACCAATCGCTACGGCGACAGATCGCCAGCGAACTCTCGGGCGTGCAGTCGGTGATTGACGGGCTGCTGGTGGACCGGCCGCGGCGAAACGTGCTACGGCCCAATCCGCGCAACTGAGCTGCTTGTGCACACATCGTTGTGGCCGCCCCGCTTCGGAGCGGCGCCGTCGCCGATCGGAGCGGGGCAGCCGCGGGAGGCGACCATTATGACCGATGTGGAGTTACTGGATCGACTGCGGCGAGAACTGGCGGAGAGTCGGGCGTGGAGTGAGCCTCCGTCAAAACCGTTTGAGAATAGTGAACAGGCAGGCGAGTTGAACCC
>CAZWGW010000534.1:0-5518 GCA_964633565.1 uncultured Planctomycetaceae bacterium | reverse complement strand
CGCGCGCTGGTCGAGGATAATCCCGATGTGACCAGGGAAATCCAGAACGCACTGGGTCAACTCTTCCAGGCAGAAGGCAGCATTGATGGCTGAAACCGTCCAGATCGCCGTGAGCGGCGCCGCGGGGCGCATGGGACAACGGATCGTGGCGCTGGTCCATGCCGACCCCGAATTGACGCTGGCTGCGGCGCTCGAAGCGCCGGGACACGCCCTGCTGGGACGCGACGCCGGGGAAATTGCCGGCATCGGACCGGTCGGCGCGACACTCGTCACGGAACTGCCGCGCCGAGTTGACGCCGTGATCGATTTTTCCGCGCCCGCGGGACTCGTGCGGATGGCGGAGCTCTGCGCCGAGCGGCGCGTGGCGCTGGTGGGCGCCACGACCGGGCTGTCGCCGGAGCAGAAAGCCGCGGTGCTCGCCGCGTCGCAGCAGACGCCGCTGATCCTCGCACCCAATATGAGTCTGGCCGTCAACCTGGCGATGAAACTGGTCCGTGACGCAGCGCGGGCGCTCAAGACGCTGCCGACCGGCGTCGACGTGGAGATCATTGAGCGGCATCACCGCTATAAGGAGGACGCTCCCAGCGGCACGGCGTTGCAGTTTGGAGAGATCGTCGCCGCAGAGATGGGACAGACGCGGCACACGCACGGCCGGCAGGGCCTGACCGGCAAGCGGCCGCAACACGAGATCGGCTACCACTCGCTGCGCACGGGCGACAACGTGGGGGAACACACGATTGTGTTCGGCATGCTGGGCGAGACGCTGGAGGTGTACGTCCGCGGTCACACGCGTGACAGTTACGCCTATGGGGCGCTCGCGGCCGCAAAGTTCCTCGTCACACAAGGGGCCGGCCTGTACACCATGTCGGACGTGCTTGGATTGTCCGACTGATCACCGAAGGCGACGCGATTCAATCACCAAACCACCAAGCGACCAAACCACCACTCCCCCATGAACCTCACCGACATGACCTGGCCCCAGGTCACAGCGCTCCCACACGGAACGCCCGTGGTCATTCCCGTTGCCGCGCTGGAGCAGCACGGCCGGCACCTCCCCGTGTTCACCGACAGCCTGCTGCTGGGCGAAGTCGTGCGGCGGGTCAGCGAGCGGCTGGCCGACCGGGTCCTGTTCGCGCCGCTGATGTGGCTGGGGAACTCGGACCATCACCTGGACTTCGGGGGGACGCTGTCGGCAGCGCCGCGCGTCTACCTCGACTTGTTGAACGGTCTCGCCGGGAACTTTCTGATGCACGGCTTCCAGCGGATCGTCTTTCTCAACGGGCATGGCGGCAACGTCGTGCCGGGCCGGCAATCGGTGTTTGAACTGCGGCAGCGGCACCGCGATCGGGACGACCTGCTGCTGCTGTTTGCCACGTACTGGGACTGCGGCGCACGTCCACATGAGAGCCGGGCGGACCTCGTGCAGAAGCAGATGGGACACGCCTGCGAGTGGGAGACGTCGATGATCCTGCGGATCGCGCCGCAACTGGTCGGGGACCTGCGGCCACTGGAGACAGTCGAATTCGGCTTCGCGTTCGAGCCGGCATTCCGGGGCTGGATCACGAAAGACCGCACCGAGCCGGGCCACATCGGTTCGCCGCAGCATGCCACCGCCGAAAAAGGCGAGCACCTGTTTGCGACGTTTGCCGACGGCGTCGTGCGACTCCTGGAGCAGGTGCGCGCCTGGGACGGCCATTCGTGGGAGGAATGAGCCGGGCCGGCGACGGACGCGTCAGGACTCCGAAGTGGAGGCCGCGCCGAGGAACATCCACGCGACACCGATCAGTGCCAGCAGCAGTCCTCCCCCGATCATGCCGCCGGACTTTGCCAGGGACGCGGGGCGCCGCCCGTCCTCGAGCAGTAGCACCTTGTCCAGAACACAATAATGCCACCGAGGACCGCAATGATCAGTTTGATCCGGAACATGGTCTGACCTTTCGGGAGAGGTGGGAAGGAACAGAGTTCGCGAATTCGTACAAACGTAGCCGGGATGCGGACCGTTCGCAAGCGGCCGGTGGAAATTCCATTCGGCTGCCGGCGGCCGCGTGTCGCTCGCGCTGCAATTGACCTCACCGGCGCGCATCGCCAGAATTGAGCGTCCCTATTTTTTTCGTTCATTCTCCGATTGACGGGAGGCGCAGGTCATGAAGCTGACATCCGTTCTGGCGGGGCTCGTCGCGCTGTTTGTGGCGCTGACGCTGCTGATGTATGTGGTGAGCCCGTCCACAATCAATGCCACAAACCCGATGGGCGCGAATGAGGACGGTCCCAAGCCGAAAAACGATCCGGTCGACGGAAAGTACCCGCACAATCCATTCGACGTCGTCGCACAAGGTCCGTTTCCCAAGGCGGAATTCGATTCCAGGGACCACCATTTCGGCCAGATGGCCGTCGGGGAGACCGGCTCGCATACCTTCGTGCTCAAGAACACGGGAGACGCGCCGCTCAAGGTGGCGAGCGGGCCCAGTTCGTGCAAATGCACGGTCGGGAAGCTGGAACTGAAGGAGGTCCCGCCCGGTGAAACGGTCGACGTCGCGCTGGAGTGGCACCCGCCCGGCCAGGCGATGGAGTTCATGCAAACGGCGACGATCTGGACCAACGACCCGGAGCAGAGACAAATCGAGTTGACGATCACCGGCCAGGTCGTGCCGGAGGTCATTCGCTATCCGGAAGGGGCGTGGACGGTGACGGTGAACGAGAATACCCCGACGCAGTTCAAGGGCATGATCCTCGCCATGCTGCAGGACTCATTCGAGATTACGGGAATTGAAACCAGCCAGCCGTGGATCACGGTCACGCCCCGGCCGCTGACGGCCGACGAAGTGAAACGGGAGATGGGCAAATCCGGCTATGAACTGAACTGCGAGATCCAGCCGCAGATGCCGGTCGGGACGTTCAAGGAAACGGTGACCGTCAGGACGACCATCAAAAACCACGAAGAGTTCCAGTACGAGGTCTCGGGCGTCCGCCTGGGGCCCTTCAATATCGTCGGTCCCGGCTGGCTTTCGCATGTGCAGCGGCTCAGGCTCGGGCGCGTGTCGTCCGTGGAGGGCAAGCAGGTGAAATTGTCGGTCATCGGAGCGGAACGGGACCCGCCGCTGGAAGTGGCCGTGGAGTCCATCGAGCCCCCGGTCCTGACTGCGACCGTGGAGCGGAAAACGCTCGATGCGACCGCCCAGCGCCTGCAGTTCATTGTGACTCTCGACGTTCCCAAGGGGTCCGTGCCCGCCCGGTACTCGGACGACCGTCCGATTCAGGTGCGGCTGAAAACGAACCACCCGGAGGCGCCATCGGTGCTGCTCGGCGTGGAAGTGCAGATCGACTGAGGCGGCGACCGTCGCCGGCCGTCTGAGATCCGCCGAGGGGCCGGTGGTGGGCGACGCGCTGGTCCGTGTGACCTGGAGGGAGTCGAGTATGGCAAATTCCATACGGCAACGATCGGGCCGCCTGCTTCCGCTGCTGGTCGTGGCGGCGGTTGCCGGTGTGGGAGCGCTGGTTTTCACGCTGCGTCCCGGTCCCGACGACGTTCGGGAAAATGGCGGGGAACTCGCTGCCCCGCCTCCGAAACCGCTCTGTGAAGGCTGGCCGTCCCCCGCGGCAGTCCTCGTGCTGACGGGAGAACAGCACGGCTACCTGGAGCCGTGCGGCTGTACCGAACGCCAGATGGGAGGACTGGAACGGCGCGCCGACCTGGTGCGGCAACTGCGGGAGGCGAAGGGCTGGCCGGTCGCAGCGCTCGACCTGGGCGGGGCGCCGCACCCTGAACGGGTGAAACGTGTGCAGGAGCGCATGAAGTTCACCACCACGCGCGCCGCATTGCGCGCGATGGGGTACGACGCGATGGCCCTGGGCGCCGAGGAACTCCGGATGGGCCCGGAGGAGCTGTTCACGATCTTCAGCAACGAGGACGGGGCGGGGGACACGTCGCCCGCGTTCCTGGCGGCGAATGTGACGCTGTACGCTCAACGGGAAGTCGGCACTCCGCTGGAGTGGAAACTCGTCGAAGCGGGAGGGGTCAAGGTTGCAGTGACGAGCGTCATCGGCAAGACCGTCTGGCGCCGGCTGTTCGGAGAATCGGCCGGAGTGGAACAGACAAATTTCGGATTTGAAGAACCAGCCGTCGCCCTGGCGCGCGCCCTGCCGCTCTTGCAGGAGGCACAACCGGCGCTCCGGGTGCTGCTCTCGCACGCCGAAGCGGCTGAGTCGCGTGAACTGGCGCAACAATTCCCGGACTTCGACGTCGTCGTCACGGCGGGCGGGTATGAGGACGGCGATCGGGAACCGGAACAGATCGGCAAGACGCTGTTCCTGCAGGTCGGCCAAAAGGGAAAACATGCCGGGGTCCTCGGCGTGTTTCCCGAGGGGACGGAGCCGCGTCTGCGGTTCGAACTCGTCGATCTCGACAAGGACCGGTTTGCCTCGTCGCCGGAGATCCACGGATTGATGGAGCAGTACGTCGCCAGCCTGAAGACGGAGCGTCCCGACCTGACGGAACCGGAATTCGCACATCCCCGCGGACCCGATTACGAGTACGTGGGCGCCGAGACATGCGGGACGTGTCACAAGAAAGCCTTCACCGTCTGGTCCAACACCCGCCACAGCCATGCCTACGAGAGCCTGGCGAGTGGGGGCGAGCGCGCGAAGGAGACCAGATACATCGACCGGACGTTCGACGCGGAATGCCTGTGCTGCCACACGACGGGCTGGGACCCGCAGCAGGCCTGGCGATACCGCACGGGATTCGTCGACCTGGAGACGACACCGCACCTGGCGGGGCAGCAGTGCGAAAATTGCCACGGTCCGGGGAGCCGCCACGTCGAACTGGAAAAGGCCTGGCGGCAGAACGGCGGCGCCGTGACGGACGAGATGACCGCGGTCCGCAAGGAGCTGCAACTGCAGAAAGAGGCCGCTCGCACCTCCCTGTGCGTCAAATGTCACGATCACGACAACAGCCCCGCCTTCGACACTCCGGACAAGCCGTTCGAGTCGCAGTGGTGGCAGAAGATCGCGCACCCGGGGAAGGACTGACGCCGTGGGCCGCGCTGCTTCCTCCGCTGCACGGACGGTCCTCATTACGGGCGTCACCCGCGGACTCGGCCGCGCCCTCACCGCCCGGATCATCGAGTGCGGTTGCACGGTCTGGGGCTGCGGCCGTTCCGAAACCGGAATTCGTGCACTGTCGGCTCAGTTTCCAGCCCCGCACCGGTTCGACGTAGTGGACGTCGCGGATGAACCGTCGGTCGCGGCCTGGTGTGCGTCGTTGCTGGCGGGGGGCGCGGCGCCCGACCTGGTCCTCAACAACGCCGCCGTGATCAACACCAGTCAGCCGCTGTGGGAGGTGCCCGCGGCCGAGTTTGCGACGGTCGTCGACGTCAACATCAAGGGGACGTACCACATCATCCGCCATTTGGTGCCGGCCATGTCCGCCCGCGGCCGCGGCGTGATCGTCAACTTCAGTGCCGGCTGGGGCCGCAGCACGTCGGCGGATGTGGCCCCTTACTGCGCTACGAAATGGGCT
>CAZWGW010000533.1:0-5542 GCA_964633565.1 uncultured Planctomycetaceae bacterium | reverse complement strand
ATTCAGTTGCATGAGGAGCGAGTGCGACGCCCGCGGAACACTCCCGGACACCCTCACTCTGAAAAGGTATGTGGGCTTGGGGCGGCGCGGGCTGGCTCACAATCATCCCGTCCACCGGGACAAGCCCGGCGGTGCGGCCCGGGTAAGACCAGGGTAGCACTTCTCGAACTCGGCAAAGTGCTCCGCCGTCAGCGGGCGGTCTTTCTTCGTCGCCGAGGGGACGTTCGTCCGGCCGTCGTAGATCCAGACCTGCTTCGTCCGCAGCCCCTTCGTGAAGAAGATCACGTTCGTCTTCGTGCCGGGGCTGTACGGCGTGAACGTGCCGTTCGGCAGCCGCAGCACCGTGTGCAGGTCGCAGTCCTCCGTCAGCACCTTGAACACCTCCCCCGCCTGGTCGGCGAACAGGCAGTTGTCCGGCACGACGACCGCCGCCCGCCCGCCGGGCTCGCCCGCTGGGTCGCAGGATCGTCAGCACGTGCTGGATGAAGTTGAGCTGCTTGTTGCTCGTGCTGATCACGAAATCGTCCCGGTCCGGCGCCTGGTTGGCCCCCTTCGTGCCGAACGGCGGGTTCGTGAGCACCGCGTCGAACCGTCGCGACGGCGGGACTTCGTAGATCGAGTCCCCCAGCGCGATCTGCGGCTCCAGCCCGTGCAGGTACAGGTTCATCAGCGCCAGCCGCCGCGGCCGCGGCACGAGGTCCTGCCCGAAGTACGTCTTCGCCTTGACCCGCTTCGCCAGGTCGCGGTCGATCGCGCCCCCTTTCGTCTGGCCGAGGAACCATTCATACGCGGCGACCAGGAATTCCCCCGTGCCGCACGCCGGGTCGCAGACGCTGAACTCCCCATGCGCGCGGGGGTCGGGCCGCATGCAGCGGACGATCGAGCGGATCAGCAGCCGCGGCGTAAAGTACTGCCCGGCCCCCTTCTTCCCCTCGCTGGCCGCCTTTTCGAGCAGCCTCGAACGCCTGTAGTGAGAGCAAACGTGATGCGCAGCATGCGTCTACGCGAGCGATCG
This sequence comes from uncultured Planctomycetaceae bacterium, assembly GCA_964633565.1. Classification (GTDB taxonomy): domain Bacteria; phylum Planctomycetota; class Planctomycetia; order Planctomycetales; family Planctomycetaceae; genus CAZWGW01. The sequence goes on along the minus strand of CAZWGW010000533.1, from coordinate 4,527 downwards.
TGCCACAAGACGCTGGTACAGTGCGTCCATAACCTGGCCGAAGCTGCTATCGACCTGTGATTGATGCACAAGCGACTCACTCAGCAATATCGGGCCGCTGCACAACTCGGCGAGATAACGCAAGAATTCGGGCGTTGTGCGGCACGGCTGGAACTTGGCACGCGGGATGCCTCGGATCTCCTCCGTCAGGAATGCCTGCCATTCCAAGTAGATTGAGGCGTCAATGCCCAACTGGCTTGACGCATCTGGATTCAGTTTGAAGTCCGTCCGATTCGCGCTCTGCAGGACTATCCCGATGTTTAGCGGTTCCATCCGCAGCATGTCGGGGACGAATCGAATCACGGAGAATCGGTACTCGACCAAAATGCACGCCCTCCAAGCATCACTTCTCGCGATTCCACCACTGAACGATCCGCTTGAGAAAAACTGGCCACGGCGCTGATCGCGGTTCGTGCGCTGAGACAAACCGCCGAACGGCCCGTATCATATTGGGATTCAGTCCGTCGAGTTTCGACATAACTGTTACTTCATCCTGCGAGGTAAACTCATGGAAGTCTTTTTTTGTGGACAGCACGTCGATGCATCGAACGCGCGCGTGTTCGTCGATTCCGTCCTTGAGTTTTGAGAGGCGGGCCACCTCTCCGAGGATCGTGAGATCGGCATAGACGATCAGCCGATCCTCAGCTTCCCAGATTCTGGTGAGCAAAACCTCGACCAGACGCACAAAATTCTCACGCGTACCAATCAGGTTGCAGTGCCGCTCATCAACGGATCGAACACCAGTCTGACCGCGTACTGACGAGTCGGGAGCAATCCCAGCGACCGCCAGATCATCCGGAGTGATTCTCAAGCAGAACGTTTTTGCGATCCGCCGGTCTTTCTGCCTGAGGGCGGCAACCGCCTCCAACTCGGTCGCTCGATTGTCGGCCGCGAACACACTCGGCCGGTCAAAGTCGCCAACGGGCTTGATTTCGAATGACTGCAGCAGCTTCTTTAGCGTGGGTTTCTCGCTCACCCAATTCCCGAAGCAGCCGGAATCGCAGAACGCTCGCACATAGAACATGAACCCGCTCCGAAGCGCGAACCGGCCTAGCTCTCGATCATCGCACCTGCTTCCTCTCGTATTTCCTCATCCGTGTCGTCGGAAAATGCCCTGGCAACCTCCCGCAGTGATTGAGGTGAGAGTCGAGTGCAGGCCTCAAGCACGCGCCTTCGAACCTCCGGATGGGGATTCCGGGCCAGATTCCGCAACGCTGCAGCTTTGGCTCTGTCTGGGACGCCCGGGCAGTCGGCGATTACGGAAATAAACAGTTCGCATTCTGCCCGGACCGACGATGCCACCAATCTGAGCGCCGACCAAGCCTCCGGCCCCTTCCGTTCCAGAATCGCAGCACTCATCAGGAGTACGCTTTCCCGGTATGTTTCGTCATAGACGCGGAATGCACATTGAACGATGTCCTCAGGACTCGACGACGCCAAAAGCAAGTCGAAAAGGCGATTCTGAAGCTCCGATGGAGCCGCCAACCAATGCTCAATGAGTTCCTTCGTTGTCGATGTCGATTGGGTTGAGGGAGCTTCATCAACAACGACTACTCCCGCGTCATGCCACCGCCCCATGAGCGGAGGATTGAATGGTCGCAAAACCACGTCGTACCACCTTCGCAGAAACTCATCAAACTGAGCATCCTCTGAGGGCGCCGTTGCGGTGTTGAATGATTCTGCCTTGAAGTCCTTTGCCACATTCGGAAGGCCGACGGCAAAAGCCGTTCCCGAGCCAGGAACAAACGTCGGCGTGATAGCGCATGCGATTGGTTGATCTGTCACAAACCAGCCTTCACCGTCCGTCGCTGGAGCCCAACGTTGCGTCGCGATGCGATCCAACGCTGCCAATTGTGAGTTCTGTTGTGTTGTTTGCATGGCTACGGAACGTCCCCTTTTTCCGCGATCTCAATTCCGATTTGAATGAGCTCGTCCCAAAGTGCGCCGAGCTTGTCAGTGGGGAGTTGCTGCGAAAACTCTGCGTCCGTACTGATGTCAAGTTCGAGTTTACATGCGTCACCCTGAGTCGGCGCAAGTTCCCTCGTGGTCGCACCAGCTGACAAGCCCAGAGTGATACTAAGGGTCCAATGGAGCGCCGACCATGTACTCAGACGATTGATCTTCAATTCCTGCAAGACTCTTGACATGCGAGTCCGGTTGATCTTGTACATAAACTCCGAACTGGACGGTGAGACGCGTACGTCCGGCAAATACCTGTCCAGTACTTCGTAGCTGGATTTCGGATCTGCCGTCGGGTGAAGTAGTACGGCTCCGAATGCGAGGCGTTTGATCGATGGGCACTTGGCAAGCCAGCGTTTTGTCATCTCCGAAAACCCTGCCATGGTATCCGGCAGGGAGCCAAGCGATGGCATCCCGGAGCCAAGCAGTTGCTCTGCGTCTGCGGCAACAATGAAACGCCAATCGACCCGGAGTGGATCGATGGCGAGTCGCTAGATTCCATTTCTGTATCGCCCTTCGTCAACCCGGATTCCGCCCTTCTTGCTGGTGCTTTCGTCGGGGTCTGTGCCTGTAACATCTTTCCACCACGGAATTTCTGCAACATTTGGCGTGGAGATCAAGAACCCGGTCAAACGCAGCAATTGAACCTGCCACGAGCGAATGTCCAGTGGTGGAATTGATTCAGCCGACATCTACAGCACTCCAACAGGAAACGCCACAACATATTGTAACCTATCCGCTCGTTGATGGCGTTGCCAACAGTAACTGCCACGTTGGCAAATTCCAGCCACCTTTGGCCTGCGACACGTTTGGCAGTTCGTTTTGGGCAAAATCAGCGTCTTGGGAAACCGGCCGTACTCCCGCTCGTGCTCTTCGGCGTACTTCTTGATCTCCTGCAGGATCTTGCGGTTCGAATCGGGCGACGTCACCTTGCGTTCCACGTCGGGGCTGGTGAATTCCCGCTCGTCCTCCAGCCGGTCGCGCTGCGGAGAGCCGGACTCGGGGTCGACCATCTCGACCTCTTCCCCCTCCCGCAGAAACAGCCCCTGCAGCCGCACGTCGGACCGGACGTTGACGACGTTGTAATCGACAAGGAACCCCTCGCGGACGGCCCGCTCGTATTCGTAACGGTAGACGACGTCGGTGAAGTAGGCCGTGGTGTGGGCGGCCGGCGTGGCGGTGAGGCCGACCTTGATCGCGTCGAAGTGGTTCAGCACCTCGCGCCATTTCGACGCCGCGGCCGCCGTGTTGCCCCGGTGGCACTCGTCGGCGATGATCAGGTCGAACGCATGGATCGGGATGTCGAGCCGGGCGGCGTCTTCGTCGAAGTCCTCGTCGCTCCCGACGCCCAATGCGGCATCGCGGCCGAACAGGTTGATCGCCATCTGCTGGATCACGCAGACGTAGACGAACGCGTGGTCGCCGGTCGGCTCCGTGAGGTAGCTGTTCGGCAGGACGGTCGGGTCGAACTTTTCATCCTCGCCGAAGTCCTGCTGCTGGAACCGCTGGCTGTAGACTTCATAGATCTTGTCGAATTTCAGCCCCGGCTCCGGCTCGAATGACGCAAACGACCGCACCGCCTGGGCAGCCAGCGCCCGGCGGTCGACCAGAAACAGGATCCGCTTCGCGACGGCCGATTTCATCAGCCGGTAGACCTGGTTGACGGTGGTGAACGTCTTGCCGGTGCCGGTCGCCATTGCGACCAGCATTTGCCGACGGCGCTTTGCGATCGCCTGTTCCACCGCCGCGTTGGCCTCGACCTGATACGGCCGGAGCCGCTCGTGCGTATTCGGCGTGGCCCCGAGCGTGCGGCACGCGGACTCGAAATCGCGCCCCAGCAATTCACGGAGCGCGTCCGGCGTGTGGAAGGCGGCGACCTGTCGCGACAGGTTCAACTCGTGGCGGATGTCGTGCGCGTAGATGATTTCGCCGTTCGTCGAGTACAGGAACGGCACGCGGAAGCCGCGGAAGTCGAATGGGCTGCGAGTCAAACCGCGCGAGTAGCGCTCCGCCTGCGGAAGGACGCCCCCGGCACCGACTGTCAGTTTCTTGGCCTCGACGACGCCGAGGATTTGGCCGTCGACAACCAGAGCGTAGTCGGCGGGGCCATTGTCGGTCGGGTACTCCTCGACGGCGTGCGCCGCCAGAACCGACAAGTCGTCCACCGCATCCGCGTGCACAATCGTCCAACCCGCCGATTTCAACCGTGGATCAACGCGGCGCTTGCGAGTCAGGGCTTCTGATTCGTGGCCCGGCATGGAGCATGGCTCACAATGGGGTGTGGCTCCTCAGCAGCGGCCGCCATGTCCCTCCATAGAACGCCCTGCGGCCAGCCCCCACGATACCACGCGCCGCAGCGAAGTTGCAGTGAGTGTAGACCGGTTTCTCCGAAACCGGGAGTGTATTGCCGCCCGAATACACTCGCCCCCCGATACACTCGCTCTCACCACTCGGTCCCGCAACATTTCACCCCCCACTCCCCCCACCCTGGAGTTCTTGCAATCTTGCATTCTTCCCCACCGCCCAACG
>CAZWGW010000532.1:0-5552 GCA_964633565.1 uncultured Planctomycetaceae bacterium | reverse complement strand
CTTCATCCACTCGCTCACGACGAAGACCAATACGCACGGCCCGGGCGAGAACTGCATGTCGACCGGCTTCACGCTCGACGGGTTCCCGTCGATGGGGGCGTGGACGACCTACGCGCTCGGCAGCGAGAACCAGGACCTGCCGGCGTTCGTCGCGATCCCCGATCCGCGCGGCAACCCGCAGGCGGCCGGCAACAACTGGGGCTGCGGCTTCCTGCCGGCGCTGTTTCAGGGGACGCCATTCAATGCCCAGCAGCAGGTGCGGTATCTCTCGCGCCCGGAGCGGATCAGCGAACAGGCTGATGCGGCGACCCGCGACTTCCTCCAGCGGCTCAATGCGAAGCATCTGGAGCGGTTCCCCGGCGAAAGCGACCTGGCCGCGCGGATCGCCTCCTACGAACTGGCGGCCCGGATGCAGTTGGCCGTGCCCGAGCTGACCGACCTGTCGACCGAGCCGGAGCACGTGCTGCAGATGTACGGAGCCGATTCGGAGAACAGTAATAAGGCCGGGTTCGCTCGAAACTGCATCCTGGCGCGGCGGCTGATCGAATCGGGCGTGCGGTGCGTGCAGCTTTTCAACGGCGCCTACGCGATGGGAGAAGGGGTCGGCAACTGGGACGGCCACAAGATGCTCGGCGAGCAGTACCCGATCCACGCCGAGATCCTCGACCAGCCGGCGGCGGCGCTGATTGCCGACCTGAAACGGCGCGGGCTGCTGGAGCAGACGCTGGTCGTGTTGTGCACGGAGTTCGGCCGGATGCCGACGTTTCAGAAGGGAGCATCAGGCCGGGACCACAACCCGCAGGGGTTCACGTGCATCCTTGCGGGGGCCGGCGTCAAGGCAGCGTTCAGCTACGGCCAGACCGACGACTGGGGCTGGCAGGCGGCGGTCGATGTGGTGAGCATCCATGATTTCCACGCCACGATCTTGCACCTGCTCGGGCTGGATCACGAGCGGCTGACGTATTACCACAACGGGATCGAGCGCCGGCTGACGGATGTGCACGGACGAGTAGTCACAGAGGTGCTCGCCTGACGCAGTTCGTGGCGGACCGGCAATTCGGAGTGACGTGTCCGCTCTTCGTCCGACGGTTGACAGCCAGCATCGCAAAGTTGACAGTTCGGTCGGACGTGAAGCATCCTGTCATGGGCTTTGCGCGGGATAACACACACGGATGATGCGCCATGTCGATCGAGTCGAAACTCGCCGAACTCGGCCTGAAGCTCCCCGAAGCCCCCAAACCGGCCGGCGCTTACGTCCCCTGCGTGCGGACCGGGAACCTGGTGTTCGTCAGCGGTCAGCTCCCGTCGACAGCAGGAAAGCTGCTCGCCGTGGGCAAGGTCCCCTCGCAGGTCACGCCCGAACAGGCGCGCGAGGCGGCGGCGCAGTGCGTCCTGAACGGCCTGTCGGTCCTCAAAGCCGAATTGGGGGGTGACCTGTCGACGTTGCGGCGCGTGGTGCGCGTGGGGGCGTTCGTCCAGTCCGACGACGGCTACAAAGACCAGCCGCTGATCGTCAACGGCGCCTCGGAACTCCTCGAGAAACTCCTGGGAGACGCCGGCAAGCACGCCCGCGCGGCGGTGGGGGTCAATGCGCTGCCGCTCGGGGCCGCCGTCGAGATCGAGTTCGTGTTCGAGGTGGAGTAGCCGTCCCGATCGCTGCTCACGCTGGCGGGTGTGAACCGCGCGATCTGCGGGAGAGTGGATCTTAACCCGAAGCGTAAGCGAGGGAATCGGGCTTCGACGCAACTCGTCCCCTCGCTTACGCTTCGGGTTACGATGACGCACGATTCCCAGAACAATCACAGCACCGAAACCGCGCGCGAGCCATGCCGACGGAGCCCTTGTTTCACGTCGTCCTCTATCAGCCGGACATACCGCAGAACACCGGCAATATCGGCCGCAGTTGCCTGGCCGTGGGCGCCAGACTCTGGCTCGTGCGGCCGCTCGGCTTCCGGCTCGAAAGCCGCTATCTGCGCCGAGCGGGCATGGACTACTGGGAGCAGGTCGATTGCCAGGTTGTTGACAACTGGGCCGAACTGGAGTTGCATCTGGCCGGCCGACGGATGTGGCTCTTCACCCGGTTTGCGGAACGGCTCGTCTGGGAGGCCGCATTTCAGCCGGGCGATGTGCTTGTCTTCGGCAGTGAGACGCGCGGACTTCCGGAGGCGCTGCGTGCGGCCCATGCGGAGCGGTGTCTCAAACTGCCGATGCGACCTGAAGTCCGCAGCCTGAACCTGGCCAGCACTGCCAACACGGTCCTGTACGAAGCAGTCCGGCAGCTTGGGGGGCTGCCCGGCGCTTGAGGAAATCGCCGCGGATCATGGCCTGCGGCGTGATGCGGCTGTATTTGGGAACGCGGTCTGCCGATTGCTAGGAGTGGCGACCCGTTTTTCTCCCCTCCAGCGCCGTTCTGGAACGGGCTGTGGGCGGCACACCGTGAGGGGTGCCCGCCGTCGGCAGGCGATTTCCGGATTCGACCCGATTCGGGGTTGCCCCGCGGCAATTCGGCGAATATAAGCAATAGCACAAGGACGGGCCCCCGTTTCATCCTGCGCCGATGCAGATCACGAAATCGAACCTGTTTGAACAGCGACGCCTCGCGAGCCTCATGCTCCGCGCCGTGTTCGGGGTTTCGTTGATGTGCGTCTCCTCGCTGGGGGCGATGCCGCAGCGGGCGCTGGCGTGCGAGGAAGAATCCGAAGTTCTCGAAATGCGGCTGGATGCGGAGCGGGTCAGGGTCCGCGCCCACGCCGGCAAGTGTGCGCCGGGCGATCGATATCACGAGATCGTGTTCTGCTGCCGGCGGTTCAATGCGACCGCCAGTCGCCTGCCGGTCGCGGAACCAGTCACGGGCCACCGCCTTGCAAACGGCCTTGTCGCGCCGCTTGTCTGTTAGCCGACGCGGTCCTTGCGCTGTTTGTTGCGCGCCTGCGAAGTTCCAGCGAGCGACGGACAGCCTGTGACGTCTGACGCACCCCGGCGGGTCGCGTCCCACACCGATCGACTTTCCGGCCCGGCGCGCGCCTCGAAATCCGGAAGCGCCGGCTTCACCGCTGTGTCCGAGGAGGCTGCATCCATGCAGAAGCTCGTTGAAGGCATCCACCAGTTCCAGCAGCACCTGGTCGGGAAACGTCGGGAATTGTTCGACCGCCTGGCCGAAGGTCAGCATCCGCTGGCGCTGTTCATCACCTGTTCCGATTCCCGGATCGACCCGACGCTGCTGACCCAGACCGAACCGGGGGAACTGTTCATTCTCCGCACCGCGGGGAACATTGTCCCGGCTTACGGCGCCGTCGCCGGCGGGGAGGCCGCGACGATCGAATACGCCGTTTCGGTCCTCAAGGTCGACGACATCATCGTCTGCGGGCATTCGCTGTGCGGCGCCATGTCGGCGCTGCTCGATCCGCAGCAGGTGGCGGGGCTGCCGGCCGTCGAGGCGCTGCTCAAGCACGCCGAAGCAACCCGCCGCATCATCACCGAGAACTACCAGCACATCAGCGAACCGCGGGCCCGTTGGATGGCCACGATCGAGGAGAACGTGCTCGTGCAGTTGGAGAACCTGCGGACGCATCCGTGCGTGGCCGCCGCCATGTCGCGCGGGGACCTGCGGCTGCACGGGTGGGTCTACAAGTTCGAATCCGGCGAAGTGTTCGCGTACCAGGCCGACCAGGAGCAGTACCTCCCCATCGGCGAGTATCCGGTCGAAGTGGGAACGAACGGCGCAAAACTGCGCGCGATCTAGGACGATGGTGCGCTGCGCCTTCGGAGTACGCCAGGGGCCGAACCGGCCCGTCCGGGAATGGAAGCCCGCGTGAACGACGAACGAAAAGACCGCATTCCGATGCAGCCTGAGCCAACTCCACCGGGCCCCGCCGTCCTGCGAACCGTCCTGCGACACGACATGTTGTCGTCGGTTGTCGTTTTCCTGGTCGCACTCCCATTGTGCATGGGAATCGCGATTGCCTCCGGCGCACCGGTCGCAGCCGGCCTGATTACGGGCATCGTGGGGGGCCTGGTGGTCGGCCTGCTGGCCGGTTCGCCACTGCAGGTGAGCGGCCCGGCGGCCGGTCTGACCGTCATCGTCTTCGACGCCATCCAGCGATTCGGCATCGAGATGCTCGGACTGATCGTGCTGCTTGCCGGCGCGATGCAGCTCGCGGCCGGCAGCCTCGGCCTGGCGCAGTGGTTCCGGGCCGTTTCGCCGGCGGTCATCAAGGGGATGCTCACGGGCATCGGCGTGCTGATCTTCGCCAGCCAGTTCCACGTCATGGTCGACGACGCTCCCAAGGGGAGCGGCCTGCAGAACCTGGCGAGCATCCCGGGGGCCGTACTCAAGGGGCTGGATGTGCCTGCTTTTGCTCCGCGCGAGGAACGGCAGTTCCGCACGACGGCCCTCCGCGACCTGGGCGAACTTCATCGCAGACAGGCTGCGCTCGCCACGCGTCTGGCGGAGTTGCACCCGGCGCACCCGGAAGATCCGACGCTGGAGGCGGGGCGCGCGGCGCATGTCGAGGGGATCGCCGCCGACGTGACGGCGCTTGCTGCCGAACAGGATCTGATCCTCGAGCGATTGCGCGAGATCGCAGCGCAGCTTGACGGTTTTTCGCCGGCGGCGACCGGTGACCGCGCGGCCAGAATGCAGTCGGCCGCTGCCGCCGCACTGGAGGCGGGCCATGAAGCGCTCGACGACCTCAGGGCCGGACAGGCCGGCCCGGCGGTCGCCACGCAGCGCCACGCCGTCGACGCCGTGGCGGCGTTCCAGGCGCAATTCAAGAATCACAGCCTCGCCGCGCAGATCGGGATGGTCACGATTCTCGTCATCCTCGCCTGGCAGGCGTTTGCCCCCGGTCCGTTGCGGATCGTCCCGGCGCCGCTGGTGGCGATCGTCGTCGCCACCGCCGCCGCCCTGGCCGTCTGCCTGCCGGTCCTGTACGTCGAGGTCCCCGACAATCCGCTCCGCGACCTGCATACGCCGACGATCGGTCTGGTCCAGGACGCCCCGTGGGGGGGGATCATGCAGATGGCCGCCGTGATCGCGATCGTCGCCAGCGCGGAGACGCTGCTCTGCTGCGTCGCCGTCGACCAGTTGCACGACGGGCAACGCACCCGATTCGACCGGGAACTGATGGCCCAGGGAGTCGGCAACATCACCTGCGGCCTGCTGGGAGCATTGCCGATGACGGGGGTCATTGTCCGCAGTGCCGCCAACGTGCAGGCCGGTGCAAAGACGCGTGCGTCGGCGATCCTCCACGGTTTCTGGCTGCTGATTTTCGTCTCAGCGCTCTCCTTCGTCCTGCGGATGGTCCCCACGTCCGCCCTCGCCGCAATGCTGGTCTATACCGGCTACAAACTGATTAACCCGAAGGTCGTGAAGGAACTGTGGCAGTACGGCAAGGGCGAAGTGGCGATCTATGCCGCAACGGTCGCCGTCATCGTCGGCAAGGACCTGCTGGCAGGGGTCATCACCGGCGTCGTGCTGTCGGGCGTCAAGCTGCTGTACACGTTCTCGCACCTCAAGATCCGCCTGCTGCATGATGAGTCCGGACGCCGCG
>CAZWGW010000531.1:0-5574 GCA_964633565.1 uncultured Planctomycetaceae bacterium | reverse complement strand
GTCGAACCGCGGCCTCGGCTTCCTCATGGCGGTCGGTGTCTTTCAGCAGCAAGCCGAGGTTGTTGTGGGCCGGGGCAAATCTGGGATCGAGTTCGATGGCCCGTCGATACGCGGCCTCTGATTCCCCCAGGCGGCCGGTGTCTGCCAGCAGAATGCCGAGGCTAACGTGGGCCGGGGCATCTTTGGGATCGAGTTCGATGGCCCATCGAAACGCGGCCTCGGCTTCCTCCAGACGGCCGGTGTCTTTCAGGAGCATGCCGAGGTTGTTGTGGGTCACGACGTTGCCGGGCCGCGCGGAGTTCGCGGCGCGGTAGTAACCGATCGCCTCGTCCACCCGGCCGAGATGGACATCGCTCAAAGCCGCGGCCGACGCGAACTGGAGCCAGAAATCCCGTGGGTAGGTGAGTGCGGCACGAGTCAGCAGATCGGCGGCAACTTGGGCCTCACCGGCTGCCCTGAGCCGCCTGCCGAGACTGACGATGGTCGCGGGAGCGAGGGCGCGTACGTCCGCACGCTGCGCCATATCGAGCAGCGCCTCGCGGTCGTGCCAGAGGTTCGGGTCACGGAGCGACCGCCGCAACGGATCGCCATCCGCGGCGCGTGCGATCGACAGCAGCCGATCTCGCGATTGGTAATCATCTTGCGCCCAATCGTCCAGCGCGGCCAGCAGCGCATCGTCGACCGCTGAGCTTGCAATCCGCCGGCCGGCCGCTTCCGGCGGTTCGGCCCCCGCCACGTCGATCCCGTACGCCCGGAACGCAGCCGCGTAGGCCCCGTCTGTTCCGTTGGCGAACTGCTTCTCAAATCCGTCGGGTGTCCATGTGCTTTTTCGCAGGCGGATCGCATCCAGCTCCTGCTCGACCGCCAGGTCCCGTCCCGCCTGGGTGATGCGGGCGGCCAGCTCCTCCGGCCGGAGCAACGCCGCGGTGCGCGCCTCCGCCTGCGCCAGCAGCGTCGCCGCCGTGGTGAAGTCGTAGCTGTCTCGCAGCGCGGCCGAGCGCGTCAACAGGTCCTCGATCTCGCTCTCAGCGTTCTCGGAATTGATCCGCGCCGCGGTCTGCTTCGCGAGCCGGTCCTGCGTGTACCACCAGGCCGCGGCTCCGCCGCCCGTCACCAGGAACAGCAGTGCCGCCGCCAGCGCCAGCAGCACGCGCCGGCGGGAGCGTTCCACGCCGGCCCGTTTCGCCGCTTCGACCGCCCGAGCTTCGGCGGCGGCCCGCTCGCTCTTCTCCTGCTCCAGCCGCGCCTGCACGGTCGCGCGCCAACGCCGCACTTCCTCTGCCACGGCCGAGGCGTCGGCGGGACGACCGGCCGGCTCGGCCGTCAGGCAGCGCCGGCACAGGTCGATCAACTCCCGGTCCGCGCCCGACTCGTCCAGGCGGGCGAAGGCCTCGCTCAGGTCGCCCGCGACCGCCTGCCGCCAGACGTCACTCCCGGAGTAGGGGCGCCGGCCGCTGAGGATTTCACAGAGGATCGCCCCCAGGCCGAACACGTCGGACCGTGCGTCCAGACGGTCCGTCTCGCCGCGCGCCTGCTCGGGGGGCATGTAGGGCGGCGTGCCCAGCACGGTACCGGCGCGGGTGAGGTCGTCCGCGGTCTCCGCCGCGCCGCTCCGGCCGACAGTCGGCGCATCCGGGGAGAAGGCTTCGTCCCCACAGAGAACAGGTGGTGCGATTTCGGTGTCGTCGGTCGGCGCGACCGCGCTTACGGAATCGGCGACGGAGACGTCGGGGGCGTTCCGCGCCGGCTCAGTTCCGCCGGTTTCAACCGCCGGCGGAGTGGGCCGGGGGCCCTGCTGGCGTTTCGCCATACCCCAGTCCATCACCTGGACTTCGCCGAATGCGCCGACCATCACGTTCGCTGGTTTCAGGTCGCGGTGGATGATCCCCTGCGCATGAGCGTAGCCGACCGCATGGCAGGCCTGTTCAAACACCCCCAGGAGCCGCGGTAAGTCAGACGCGCGCTCGGCGGGACTGCGGGCGTTGTGCTGCGCGAGCAGATGCGCCAGCGTTTCGCCTGCAACGAGCTTCATGCTGAAGAAAGGGGAGCCGTCCTCCAGCCGGCCGCGGTCCACGACCGGTGGAATGGCCGGGTGCTGCAGCGATCCGGTCAGTTGCGACTCGCGTTCAAAGCGCGCAACGGCAGCCGGATCATCCACCAGTTTTCGCAGCATCACCTTGACCGCCAGCGGCCGGTCGAACTGGAGATCGATGACGCGCCACACGGCCCCCATGCCGCCCTGGGCGATCTTCGCGACAGGCCGATAGCGGCTCGGCAGCGGCGGGGCGGCCTCGATCTCCAACAGGGGCGACCGGTCCAGATATGCGGCGGTCGCTGCAAACCGTTCGTCGCGAAATTCGCGCTCCAGCCTGCGGAGTTCCGATAGGAGTTGCACTTCGTCTGGCAAGTGCTGGTCCTGCAGGAACTGCTCGACCGAGAGTTCATCCCCCTGCTTCAGGCGCTGCTCAAAGAGGTCGCAGTAGCGGTCGATCTGCTCGATATGCATGGCTCGCCCCGCAGATTCCGTAGACGTGCGAAATGTGGCCCGTATTCTCACGCCGGGCGCAATGCATTGCAAATGGCGGGCGGCAGGGATCGGTCCGGCCGACCCCTGCCCCCCATCCGGCGTCAATCAATGCCTGCCTGCACCGCACGACGCGACGTCTACGGCGTCACCGTGATGTGATACGTGAACTGCATGAAACCGAAGAACGCGCTGTCCACGGTCGAGACCAGCGTGTGCTGGCCGACGGGCAACGGCCGATATACGGAGCCGATCCCCATCACCCACAGGGCGGCGGTCGCGTTCAGGTCCTCGCCGCGCGGTTGCGGTTCGGAATAGACAATCGGCTCGTCGAAATACCATCCAGCAGGACTTCGCCGTCGAGCACGGTCTCGATGTCGGTCGTCTCGAAGATCAACGCCAGCAGGTCCGCCAGCGCAACCGGATCATCGTCCGGCACATTCGGGTCATCGTAACTCTCGCCGAACACGAAGAAGGGCGATGCAACGAACGGCGTCCCCGGGCGCAGCGTAATGTCGAATTCCGGGGTCGGATCGAAAAACGATCCAGGGAGCAGCCGTACCCGCCCGACCGTGTCGATCGCGTCGTCCTCGTCCCCAAGCCCGGCGGTAATCGCGTATTCGGTCTGCAGCACGTTCCAGTCTTGAAGCGACATTCCATAGGCGCTGGACTGCGGTGGCGCCGGCTGACCCGCCTGGCATGCGCCGGAGAGGGCGATCATCCCCAGGAGGAATGCCGGAATGGCGAAGATTCCTGGCAGTACGCAAATCAACGACGTGCGCGAAGCTGTCCGAGTTGTCATGTTCTGTGCTCCGTGATGATCAGGGGCCGATTGGAAAGGAGTACGAAGCGCATTCCCACCCGCAAACGCAATGAAGCAGCATTCTTTCCGTTGCCACGATTGGAACGAAACCGGACTGGCGGTCCGTCACGCGCTCACTTCTGTGGCCCCTTCGGCGCCACGGTGATGAGGTACACGGTATTGATGGACCCACCAAGCTCGTCAAACGTCCCGCCGAATTCGATCACGTGTTGGCCGACGCTGAGCGGGGCGAGGAGCAGGTAGTAGCCGGCGTCGACGGCCAGCGACACGACCCCTTCAGCACTGGGGTCGCCGAAGATGTTGTCGGCCGGCAAGGGGCCCCAGGTGAAGAGCGGGGATTCGAAGCGATAGTTGTCGAGGTTGACGGGCCGGCCGTCGATGACCGCGAAGCGGCCGGAGGTGTTGTCGATGTGGTCGTTGGCGCACTCGCGCAACTCCTCCTCGTCGTCCCCGTGGAACGGGTCGGGCTCGAACACGGAGCATTCTGAGTTGATGACCGGGAAGAACAGTGGCGACCCGGCGGGGATGGTGATCTCGACGACGGCCGGCTCGTCAGGATCGGCGAACAGGCCCGCCAGGAAGACCACTCCCTTCGGCCCCTGGAGCGGCTGGCCGGAAACGAACGGGTGGTCACCGCTGACCGGGGTGGCGAACATCGCCTGCCACCACAAGGCCTCCCACTCGCCGTAGCTGTAGCCGCGAAACTTGGCTGTGGGGGGCAGAACCCCGGGGTTTGCGCCTTGCGCGACGGCGGAGGCGGTCGCCAGAGTGAGGGCCAGGGTTGCCAGCGCTGCGGACAATCTGCGGAGAGGATTCATTTGAAACTCCTGGGGTTGATCTGTGTTCCCAAATGGAGGTTTGGGAACAAGGGGAAGCTCCGAACGGTGCATTTGCAGTGGCACTTCGTGGGACAGGCCCGGATAATTGCTCCCGTCTTTCCGTTCCCGTCACCAGAAAACACGCAGTCCACGCGCCACAACCGTCAGTCAATTCCGCACAGGCGCGCAGGGGTTCCCGTTCCACGCACAATGGAAAGCAGCTTCATGAGTTGCGACGATTCTGCGGCCGACCACTCCGTCACGCAACTGATTGAGCAGGTCAAAGTGGCCGACCCGCAGGCGGCGCAACAGCTCTGGCGGCGCTATTTTGAGCGCCTGCTCCCCCTGGCGCGGGCCAGGCTGCGGCGGCGACCGGACGCCGCCATCGACGCGGAGGACGTGCTCGTCTCCGTCTTCGACCGCTTTTTCCGCGCCGCACAGGAGGACCGGTTTGGCCGACTGAATGACCGCGACGACCTGTGGCAGATCCTGCTCATGCTGACCGAGAGGCAGGCGGCCAGTCAGGTCCGTCGGGCGGCTGCTGCAAAACGCGGTGGAGATTCGCCACTGTCGGGCGGCGCGGGGGGTCACGCCATGGAACTGGTACACGTCGCCGACCCGGCGCCGGGTCCGGAGTTCGCGGCCGCGTTTAACGACAGCCTGGCGCGAGCGATCACCCGGCTCACGGACGACAAGACGCGCGAGGTGGCGCTGCTGCGGATGGAGGGCTATGAGAACCGCGAAATTGCCGAACGACTGGAGATCAGCCTGAGTTCCGTCGAACGCAAGCTGCGCGTGATTCGCGAGGTGTGGCAGGAGGAGTTCGCCGGCGGGGAATAGAGCGGGGGGAGCGTGGAGAGTTGAGGGTCGCAGGAAACGAACACCGACGGACGAGGACGTCCGTCGTACGTTCGTGTGGCGATCACGCGCGGCTGAAGGCAAAAGGGTTCCACTGGCAGAGCGACCGGCAGTGCGACTGGTCCCGGTCACGGAGTGACCGGCCGACATTGCACGGACGACATCATGTCGCCGGCGCGTCGTTTGCCGCCGCCGCGGGCGTGTTCTGCACCGGCGGGTTGCGCGGCGGGATCGCGAATACAAAGAACACCACGGCCGCGACCATCAGCACGAACCCCACCACGTAGTTCCAGCGCAGCGGTTCCTTGAGATACGTCACCGAGAACACGCCGAACACGACCAGGGTGATCACCTCCTGCATGACCTTGAGCTGGGCCGATTCGAAGTTGAGGTGACCGATGCGATTGGCCGGCACCTGGAAGCAGTATTCGACGAAGGCGATCAGCCAGCTCACGAGGATCGCCGTGATGAGCGGGACCTGCTTGTACTTGAGGTGCCCGTACCAGGCGAACGTCATGAAGATGTTCGAGATCGTCAGCAGCAGAACGGTC
>CAZWGW010000530.1:1736-5594 GCA_964633565.1 uncultured Planctomycetaceae bacterium | reverse complement strand
AAGACGCTGCAGGTGCTGGCCCGGCAGGGCGTCATGGCGGAGCGTGTACCGCTAGACGTGGATGAGGTCGTGCGGTGGTGTGCCGAGCACGGCCGGCCGTTTGACAGCGCGGCTCGCGCGGCGTACGCGGCGGAGGAACTGCAGAGGCGATCGAAGGGGCGGTAGTCACCACAAACCGTCTTCCCCGTGCAACGACTCAGGAATCGACGAACAATTCCGCTTCTGCCTCGTCCAGAGGTCGTGTCGGCCGCTGCCGCCGCTCTTCGATCATCCGCCAGAATTCTGCGGACTGTTCGAGCCGCCAGTCTTCGGCATCCTTGTGCTCCACTCCGACGACAACCGCGACCGGAAGACCATTCTGAGTGAGGAGCAACTGCTCCTCCTGTGCAGCGCGGACGAAGCCCTCGGAACTTCGCGTTGTCGCAGATCACATGAATCACCCGGTACCGTCGCAGGCGGTAGCACACTTCGCCCAGATGCTTCAGAAACAGCCAGCGGTTTCGTTGCGCGCCGGGGGTGGCGATGAGGGTCCCGGTGGACCAGTTCAGGCTGCCGGCCACATAGGCTTTCTCGTTCGTCCCCGGCGTGGTGACGCTGGCCTGTTGTCCGCGGCGCATCCACATGGCGCCGATCTTGGGGTTGCTGTTGACGTCCACCTCGTCCTGGAACAGCACGGCTTCGTTGGCCGGCAGATGCTTCAGCAGATGGCGAATGCGTGCCAGTTTCTCCGCACGCTGCGGGTCGACCGGTCCCAGCACCGGCCGCGGACGCCGCCAGACCAGCTGCGCCCGATGCAGCCAGCGGCGGACCGTCTCGCGACTGACCAGTAGCCCCGTGTATCTCCACAGCACCAGCGCCAGGAGCGCACACGTCCACCGGCTGCGCACGAAGCCAAAGTCCTGCGGCGTCAACTCCAGCGCCCAGCGGACCACCTTGGCGTGGAACCATTGCGACCAGCCGTACCGCCCCCGGCGTTCCGTCAGCACGCCCTCGAGGCCGTCGGTTTCGTACCAGTCCTTCCAGCGTGCCAGTGTCGCCGAACTGCAGAACAGGACGGCCGTGATCAACGACCAGGGACGACCGGCATCGAGCCACAACAACGCCAAAGCCCGCCGCACCTGATGCGCGCCACGCACGATCTCCAACAAGGTCTTGCGTTCCTGGTCCGTCAGCCGGATACTGCCATCCGTGGCTTGGTCTCCGCAGGGTTTCGGATTGGGTTTGCACCCGAAACTGTAGAGCCAAGCCTGTTTTCATCTCCAGAGCACTCATCCCAACGACCACTTTCGGTTCAACGGGGAGCTATTTAGGACCTCACGCTACCCGCAATCGGCACCGTCGGCTCCCCTCCCCCCTCATCCTCTCACACCCACCCGTACTGCGTGTTCGACGGCCGTGGGTCCTTCAGCTGCACGTGCCGCAGGAGGCTAAACTGATCACGCTCGATCTCGCGCTGGTGGGACCGGATCATCGCATTGCAGGCCCCGGGATACCCAGCGACGATTTTCAGGATATGATATTCTGTGTGCCGCACAACAGCCCATTTCAAGGGACACAGATCATGCCACTGACTATCAGCGACGACCTTCTCGACGCCGCCGGACTCTCCCCGGAGGCCGCGCGAGTAGAGATTGCCTGCCGGATGTTCGAGAGTGGCAATCTGGCGCTCTGGCCCGCCGCCCAGTGGGCCGGGCTCTCTCGCGTGGACTTCGAGAACGAACTGAGCCGGCGAAACATCCCGCTTTATCGCCCCACGTGGGAGCAGATCGAGGGCGAAGTCCGGGGCATGGAGCAGTTGGGCATCTGAGATGATCGTCGTCGTCAGCGACACTTCCCCGATTCGCGCACTGGCACATCTCGGTCGCGTTGAACTGCTACACGACCTCTTTACCGCGCTAGTGGTTCCGCCGGCAGTTGTCCACGAACTCAGTCAGCCATCCAGCGGCGGTCCGGCCATCGATCTTAAATCCTACGCGTTCTTTCAGGTGGAGCAACCGACGGATCTGAACGAGGTAAACCGCTTTCGCCAGTCGCTGGATCTGGGCGAATCGGAAGCGCTGGCGCTCGCCGAGCAGTTGCACGCTGGCATCCTTTTGATGGACGAAGCCGCCGGTCGTGCTGCGGGTGAGCAGCTTGGTTTCCTGGTCGTCGGGACGTGCGGCGTGTTGTTGCGCGCGAAGCAGCGCGGACTCGTCGCGGAACTGAAACCGCTCCTGGACGATCTCATCAACAACCTGGGCTTCTTTGTCTCGCGACAATTGCGGAGTCAGGTGTTGGCGGCCGCAGGTGAGAGTCCCTGAACTGTGGGACTGGGGCAATGACGGGATTCTGACCTACACCCACTCAATCGGCACCGTCGGCTCCCCTCCCCCGTCATCCTCCCATACCCACCCGTACTGCGTGTTCGACGGCCGCGGGTCCTTCAGGTACTCCTGCCGCAGCAGGCTGAACTGGTCCCGCTCGATCTCGTGGCGCTTCGCATTCGGATCGATGCCAAATAACCTCGCGGCATTGAGACCGAGGATCTGGTCCTTCACCTGCGGCGTGAGCGGCGCGTAGCCGTACTTGTCGATCAGTTCATCCTTCATGACGAGCCGGCGGAGGCGTTCAATCTGGCTCTGCGGACTCCCGCTCCAGATCGAGTCGGTCCCCCACAACACGTGATCGGCACCGGCCGCCTGGATCATCTGTCCCAGCGCGTGCATGCAGGCTTCCGGCGAGAAAGCCGAAAGCTGATTGAACGTACTGCCGAGTTCGAAATAGATATTCTTGACGTCCGGGTTCGCCTTGAGCGTGCGCACGAGATCGCTGATCCACGGGATCTCCTGCGGGTCTTGCTGAGTGCGGAGCGGGCCGAGGCCCAGGAAGCCGGAGTGGTACACGATGAAATTCAGGTCCGGCCAGTCGCGCGCCGCCTTGAGCAGGTCGCGCGGCTTGCAGTGTTCTTCGTTGAACACCCCCAGCGGCAGCCCTTTGTGCACGCAGCAGTTCTTGATGCCGAGCTGCCGCGTCTTCTCCCAGCACGGGTAGGCGACCTTCTCGTCGTCCATCCACCACGCCTCCGCGCCGATTTCCGCGCCGGTGTACATCTTCCAGGCGCTGATCTTCAGGTCCCGCACCTGACGCTCCATCTCGTCGAGTTCGGGCTTGCCGAGGTTCGGACGGACCAGGCCGTGCGCCAGCACGCGCTGCGACTGCGCGAGGGCGTTGACGTGGTCGCGCGTGGCCGCCATCAGATCGGGCGGCAGCGGGTTCTTGTTCCACTCCCGCGTCGGGACGCCGCTGATGACGGCCATCACCGTGTCGCTGTCGAAAAACACCTCCTTGACGTAGTGGTCGCGGTTGAGCCGCTCGGCGCTGGTCTCGAAGTCGGCGGCCGGGCGGAGCAGGCGGACGAAGTCCTTGAACCACTTCCCCTGCTGGGTGTCGTCGTACCATTCCAGGCTGACGTCGACGTGGTGCGTCTGGATGTCGAAAACGAACTGCTCCTTCGGCCACTTCTCGCGCACCTTTTCACGGTCGACCGCCTCATCGGGATCGACGTCATAGCAGCGGCCGAAGACCTGGTTCATGGCCAGCATGGCGGCCGCCATGCCGCAGCCGGTGCGGAGGAAGTCGCGCCGCGACAGACCCAGGCGCGGAGCCGACCTTTCGGCGATCGCCCACAGCCGCAGTTCCACCTCCCGCTGCTCGGGGGATTGCGGCGGCGGGATGAACTCCTCGTTGGAGGCGATCCGCGTGGGGATCGGCGGGAGCAGGTCGCGATGTGCGTCCAGTTCGCAGAGGCGGCGCCAGGACATGGGAGGACTCCGGCAGAGGGAGATCGGGGAGAGGAGAAAAACTCTGGTGATAGTTGGC
>CAZWGW010000530.1:0-1726 GCA_964633565.1 uncultured Planctomycetaceae bacterium | reverse complement strand
CGGAAGCGCCGGGTCGTTTAACCCGTAGCCGAAGGCGAGGTGCATGTCAGCCACCCCGTTTTCCCTCACCTTCGGCTACGGGTTAAACGATCTTCATCACTCAGTGTAATCTTCCTGTCCGGGATTTTCCTGTCGTCCTGGTTGAAGTAGAGTTACCGCGGTCCGGTTGTAAGCGGGGGCGACGTTAATGGCGCCGAAGACCAGCAGAAAGAACCGCCTTGTGCGCTTGAAGCGGGGTCTGAAGGAAGCGATCGCCCATTGCCGGGGGAAACAGCGGCTGCGCACGACGCAAGTGTCAAGCGGGGAATCCGCAATCGACGGCGCATCCCTCGTCGCGAACCGGAAGCAGTGCAAATGATCGCGCGCTGGCGCAGTCGTTCAATTTGTGCGCTCATCCGGCGACGCCCGTCGCGCCCGCTCCACCGTCGCGTCGAGCATGCGCAGCATGTCGGGATCGAGCGGAACGGTCGGGTCCGTCGACGCGAATCCATGATACCCGGGAGCCGGCAGCGGTGCCCGTTCCAAGGGTTCTGACGGCAAATCTCCGCGAATCCCGCAATTCTTCGCGGTCCGCGCGGTTGTCGTGGTCGACTTTATCGATTCCGACCGATAGACTTCCTTCACGGACGTCAGCCCCAACCGCGGGGCTGCCTTCGAGGCGCGGTACGGTACCTCTCGCTTTTCCGCCTCCTCTCTCAATTCACTTTGCTTCTGGCGCGACGGAACGTCTTTCGTGCTCCGTGAAGAGAATCGAGCCGTCTGTTGACGAGTCGAATTCACGCGGGGACTGGATTTCCGAATGCCACTCAGCGACCACTGGCGGCGCGCATTCTCCCTGCGCGCAATGCTCTCCCTCGGCGCTGCCATTGCTGCGCCGACTGTGCCGCACCTCCCGCCTGCGTTCGCGGATGAACGTGCTGCCGCCGCTGCACAGGAGCCCGCCGAGGAACTCAAGGGGATCGACCTGGACGGCCGGTTGCACCGATTGGGAGACGGCGTTGGTTGCCGGGCTGTCGTGGTGGTGTTCCTCAATACCGAGTGCCCGATCAGCAACAGCTACGTGCCGGTTTTGAACCGCATGGCGAACACGTTCCGCGCGCAGAAACTGGAAGTGTACGGCGTGGTCTGTGACTTCGGAGTGACCCGCGAGGCGGCCGTCAAACATCGCAAAGAGTATCACCTTCAGTTCCCGATGCTGTTCGACGCGTCGGGTGAACTGCAGCGCCGGCTGACGCCGACGCACACGCCGGAGGCATTCGTCCTGTCGCCTCAAGGTGAAGTCCGCTATTCAGGCCGGATCGACGACCGCTATTCCGACCTGGGACAGAAGAAGGATAAGCCGCACGTGAACGATCTGGACATCGGCGTGCGGGCGGTGCTGGCGGGAGTCGACGTCCCGACGCCGCGGACGCAGCCGGTCGGTTGCCCGCTGGAAACGGCCCCTGCCGTCGGCACATCCGGCGCGGTGACGTACAACCGCGACATTGCGCCGATCCTGTTCGCCAATTGCGTCGAGTGCCACCGGCCGGGGGAGGCCGCGCCGTTTCATCTGCTGACATACGACGACGCCAGCCGGCACGCGCAGCAGATCGTCAACGTCACAGAGTCGCGGTTCATGCCGCCGTGGCATCCCGCGCCGGGGTTCGGCGACTTTCACGATTCGCCGCGGCTCTCCGGGGACTCAATTACGCTCATCCGGCAGTGGGTTGAGGCCGGGCGGCCGGAA
>CAZWGW010000529.1:0-5611 GCA_964633565.1 uncultured Planctomycetaceae bacterium | reverse complement strand
GACCCGGACGCTTCAGGCGTCCGGGTCGCTGCGATGCCCGGCGTCCCCAGCGAGATGTACAAGATGTTCCTCGAGCAGGTGCGGCCGCGACTTCCGGGTGGTGCAATGCTGATCCGCCGCGCGCGGATCAATTGTTTCGGCCTCGGCGAATCGCACACGGAGGAATTGCTGGGCGACCTCACGGCGCGCGGGCGCGATCCGGAGATCGGCATCACGGCGCATGAGGCGACGATCTCATTGCGGATCGTCGCCCACGGCAGGAGCGAAGAGGAGTGCCGCCGCAAGATTGACGCGGCGCGCGCTGAGATTGAGCACAGGCTCGGGCACTACGTGTACGGCAGCGAAGACGAGGAACTCGAAGATGTGCTGTTGCGGATGCTGACCGAGCGCGGCGAGACCCTGTCGACCGCCGAAGCCGGCACCGGCGGCCTGCTGGCGCAGTGGCTGACGGCGGTTCAGCATACGCCGGGCGCGTATCTCGGAGGCGTCGTCGTGCCAACGGAAGCGGCGCGGCGGGCGCTGCTCGGCATCGAGCCGGCCGACGGCGGCGTGAGCGCCGAGATCGCCCGCCGGATGGCGCTGGTCTGCCGGGAGCGGTTTCAGTCCGACTATGCGCTGGCCATCACGCAGTATCCGCGGATCGACCCGGCGGCCGTCATGGCGAACGCTCCGGCGGCGTTCCTGGCGCTGGCGGACGTGGACGGCGTCAGGACGCACGAGTTCAACCTCGGGGGCAACCCGGCGATCCTCCGCAGCCGCACCGCCAAGTCGGCGTTGAACTTGCTGCGACTGCGGCTGCTGCGGTGATCGACGACGTAATGCGCGAGGCCCCCCTCTACCCGCGGCCGGTTTGTCTGCTAAGATTGCGTCGTGGCCGGCGATTCGCGTCTGATCGCGAATGCAGCCACGAATTCCTGCCGCACCCGCACTCGTCGCCGATTGGGCGACGAGCATGCCTTTGGGCCGGTCTGTACGCAACGGTCCGGCCCCCACTGCGATGACGATCCTCCCCACCGTGCAGGCCGACTCCCGTTTCGGGGAGATTTACAACCGCGCCTTCTGGCTGGCGTACTCCGCCAACCTGCTGCTCGTGACGGCCAACTCGCTCACGTTCCGCTTCGCGGAGTTCGTGCAGTTCCTGCACGGCACGGAAGTCCTCACCGGACAGATCGTCCGCGCGGGGCTGATCGGCTCCCTGCTCGTGCGGCTCGTACTCGGGCAGGCGATCGACGGCCTGGGGGTGCGGCGGCTGTGGATCGCCAGCTCGCTCGTGTTCATCGCCGGGTGTTCGATGTTCGTCGTCATCGACCATCTCGGGCCGCTGCTGTTCGTGGCGCGGGTGCTGTTCACGTCGGGCATCGCCAGCATGTTCGCCTGCTCGATCTGCCACATTCAGAACCGGGCGCCGCCGCACCGCCGGACGGAAGTGATCGGCAGCCTCGGGACGAGCGGCTTCGTCGGGATGGTCACCGGCACGCAGCTTGGCGATCTGCTGTTCCGCACCGTCTCCAACCAGCACACCCTGTTCGTGATGTTGTTCGCAATGACGGCCGTGCTCGGCGCGGCGTATCTGGCAATCGTCCTGTATCTCACCCGCCATGACGGGTTGCCCCGACCGCATGCGGGTCCGCCGGCGCACCGGGTCATCTTCCGCTACTGGCCGCAACCGGTCGTCCTTGTGGCCCTCCTGATGGGGGTGGGCTTCACGGTGACGACCGTGTTCCTGACGCGTTACGCCACTGAGCGGAAGCTTGGCGGGATCGGCACATTTTTCGCCGGTTATGCCGTGGCGGCGTTCGTGTTCCGCTGGATCAGCCGCACGTGGAGCCAGACGATTGGCCGGCACCGGATGCTGCTGATCGGACTGGCGGCCCATGCGATCGGATACGTGCTCCTGACGCGGGTCGCGTCGCAGTGGGGGTTTGTGCTGCCGTCGCTGTGCACGGGCTTCGGGCACGCCCTGTTATTTCCGTGTGTGGTGTCGCTCGGAGCGGGGGCCTTTCCGCCGCAACATCGCGGGACCGGCACGTCGATCACGCTGGCCTCGATCGACCTGGGCACCATGATCTCGGCCCCGATGCTGGGAGGCGTCATCGAGCGGGACGGGTTCGACGGCATGTTCTACTGGACCGCCGGGCTGATGTTCGCCGGCCTGGTGACTTACGGGGCGCTCAAGTTCCGCGTCCAGGACAACGATGCCGTCGAGACCGGCACGGCCGCAAATATCGAGCCGGTCGCCGAATCGTCCGTGGAACTGGCGGCGTCGGACGCAAAGTGAACTGCCGGCGGGAACAGGACGTCGATCACCGCACTGCAAGGACCCGACGCGGACTCGATCCCAGCGCCTGCCGAATTCGCAGCCCCACCTCGGGATCGACCATCGCTGCCGTGGCGATGTGCACCGACTCCGCCCCGGCGTCGAGATAGTCGCGAACGTGCTGTGCGGTGCTGGCCCCTCCGACGGCGATCATCTTTGTGGGGAGTTCGCGTTTCGCCGCCAGTCGGACAAAGAGCTGCAGTTGTGCGAGCGACGCCGCGCGCGTCGCAGCACCGCAGATGCCGCGGCGCTGGCCGTCGAACAGGAACCGACCATCGGCAGTACGGACGCGCGTGGCCACGCTGTTGGTCATGGCCAATGCGTCGGCGTACGGGGCGAGCGCCTCCAGCAGCGCGGCGGCTTCGCTTTCCTGCGACGTATGACCGATCTTCACGATGTACGGCCGGCGTCCAATCGCTTCACGGACTCGCGCCGCTACGCGCGCCGCCGCCTCCGGCTGCTGGTAGAGTTGGCCGTCGCAGGTGGAGACGTTGGGACAGGAGAAGTTGGTTTCGACGCAGTCCGCACCGCCATCAACGGCCCACTTCGCGCATTGGGCATAGTCAGCGGCCAGGTCATCGATCGTCCAGTCCGGCTGCACCGTCCCCACTACGGAAACGGAGAGCACCTTGCCGGCGGGGAGGCGCGTCTTCGTCCACTCCACGTCGGCCCGCCACACATCCGGCGCCATCGACGGCATGCCGAACGCCACGGCCCAACTGCCCGTCATGTCCCGTACCTCGGGGACCCAGTCCTCACTGCCGTGCATGCGCCCGGCGTCCACCGGCACGAGATTCGGCAGCGGGTAACACTCCCGGGCGACGCTGCGCACGGTCTTGTACGTCAGCACATCGAAACCGAGGGCCGCGTAGTAGAGCACCCAGCGGCCGTTGAGCAGCGGCCCGGCCGGGATGCCGAGGGGCGAGGCGACGGGGAGGCCGCAGAACGTCCAATTTCCGGAACAGTCGGGGATTGCGACGGACGGCAGGTCTGTCGGCGCTTCGTCAAAATTCCAGCGATAGGGCTGGTCCGGCTGGTATCGTGGGAATGATATCACGACTGTATTCCGACATGAACGGAACGAAATTGTGGAGGGCACCGAATGCTTCCAACGTAACATCGGGTGTCGTCGTAGGGAACTGCAACGACTTGGTGGTGGAGAGACATCATGCGCGCTGTTGCCTGTGTTGGGTTGTTGTTGTTGGGAACCGCGTCGGCCAGCGCCCAGAAGGAGGAGGGTCGTCCCGGAGATTCCATCGTGCTGACCGTCTCCCGGGAGACGACGTATCTCACGGAACCACTCGATGAAGAAGGCTGGGTCGACTACGCCCGCGGACTGGAATCGCAACTGTCGCAGGGCGTGACCCCCGGGAATAACGCGGCCGTCCTGTGGTGGCAGGCGCTGGGACCGGACGAGATTCCGCTGGACAAACGCGAGGACTTCTTTCGGCGTCTTGGTGTCCCGCCCTTGCCGGAGGTCGGCGAGTACTTCGTCGACCTTGGAGAATTCGCGGTCAATCCCCCGGAGGGGGTCGCTCGGAACGACTGGCTCACAACGCTGAACGACCAGCAATCCCAAGCCATGATGCGTCCCTGGACGAGCCGGGAGTTCCCCGCGATCGCCCGCTGGCTCGAACTGAATGAGCCGCCGCTCAAGGTCGTGGAAAGCGCGGCGCAACGCCCGCGGTATTTTTCGCCGCTTCTGCATGTCGACGATTCAACCCTGCTGTTCAACGTCAGATTGCCCCACGCACAGATGGCGAGGTCCGTGGCGCGCGCCCTCCTCGCGCGCAGCATGCTGCGCATCGCGGAGGGAAATATCGACGGCGCCTGGTCGGATCTTGTGATTACGCATCGACTGGCTCGTCTGATTGCGCGGGGGCCTACATTGATCGAACTGCTCGTGGGTGCGGCGATTGAATCCATGGCCTGTGCCGGCGAAGGAGTGCTGCTCCGGCACGCTCCGTTGACGGCCGATCAGGCCCGGTCGTTCCTCACCGATCTGAAGGCTCTGCAGGACTGGCCCGATATTGTGCAGACGATGAATCTCCTCGAGCGGGATGCCCTGCTCGACGTCTATTCTCACGTTGTTCGCGCACGCGACGCGCGCCTGTTCTTCACTGTGACCGAAAGTCCGGAGATCAAGCCGATCTTCACCCGCCTGCTCGAAGTTCCGGCAGAGTGCGACTGGGACGAGCCGTTGCGCGTCTGCAATCGGTGGCACGATCGCGCCGTGCAGGCGATGGAAATTCCATCGCGTCGAAAACGCTCGGAAGAACTCCATCGGCTGAGTGATGAACTCGGGGCACTGCACGACAGCACCGCAGACCCCAAAATCCTGGAGGACCGTCTCGCGATTGCCGACCGCAAAGAGCGCGGTGCGATCGTCGGGGAACTGCTCACTGCCACACTGATGACCAGTTTTGTTCACGCCCGGGAGGCGCAGGACCGTGTGACGGCCCGCATCCGCCTGAGCCGCATCGGGATGGCGCTGATCTGTCACCGGGCTGAACAGGGGAAATTCCCGGCGAGCCTCAACGAATTGAAACCGCCGATCGTCGAGCCGGGATTGACCGATCCCTTTACGGACAAAGTCTTCATCTACAGGCCGCGCGGGAGCGGCTTCGTCCTGTACAGTCTCGGATCCAACGAGCAGGACGACGGCGGACGGACCTACGGCGAAGCGGAAGTGGTCGATGACCTCGTTGTGCGGGTTGGGGCACAGTAGAGTCGATTCACTCCGCTCCCTCTCGCGGCCGCGTCACCAGCGAAACGGCGACGAGCGTCGCAAACCCCAGCGGGATCGTCACGATTCCCGGCTGGCTGAACGGCACGATCGCGGTCTCCGGCACCAGGCCGTACACGTCCTTGTAGGTGTCCCCGCTGAGCAGAATCCACGCCAGCGACGAGACCATCCCTACGAAGATTGCCGCGCTGATCCCCTGCTTTGTCGTGCCGCGCCAGAACAGCAGCATCACCAGCGACGGCAGGTTCGCCGACGCCGCGATACTGAATGCCCAGCCGACGAGATAGTTGACGTTCATCTTCTGAAACAGGATGCCGAGCACGATCGCGATGCCACCCACCCCGACCGACGCAATCCGGGCGACGCGGACCTTGTTTGAATCATGCATGTCGATCCGCAGATAGCTCGACATCAGGTCGTGTACGACCGCCCCGCTGGCCGCGATGATGGCCCAAATCGAGGGCGCGCCGCGCTCGGCCGACACCTCCAGCCAACGCCCGCCGGATCGGGACGCCGCGCGCGAGCGCGCGCCGCGCGGCGCGACGCGC
>CAZWGW010000528.1:0-5614 GCA_964633565.1 uncultured Planctomycetaceae bacterium | reverse complement strand
TCGTGGGGCACCTTCGCGTTCAGCAGTCGCGGCGAGACCGGCTCCGAGTCAATGACCTGCTGCAGCGTCTGCACCGAAGACTCGGCGCGGAAAGGCGGCCGCCCTGTCAGCAACTCGTACAGGATGACGCCGAGCGAATAAATATCGCTCGTTGGACCAATCAGTCCCCGTTTCCCCTGCGCCTGCTCGGGAGACATGTACGCGGGCGTCCCCAGGACCTGGCCCGTTCGCGTCAGGTCGCTGTCCCCTTCCACGCGGGCCGCCAGGCCGAAATCGGTAATGTGCACCACATCGTCAGCGTCGATCAGCACGTTGGACGGCTTGAGGTCGCGGTGCAGCGTCCCCTGCTGGTGCGCGTACTCCACCGCCTCGGCGATGGCCTGCACAAACTCGGCCGCCTTTCGCGCCGGCAGCGGATTGTCGCGGACAATATCGGCAAGGCTCCGGCCCTCGATGAAGTCCATCGAAAAGTAGTGATGTCCCTCGTGCAAGCCGACTTCGTGCACACCCACAATTCCCGGATGCCGCAGGTTGCCCGCCGCTTCGGCTTCCGTCTGGAACCGTTTGACGTCCTCCTCACTGGCGAGATGGCCGGAGAGGATCATCTTGATGGCGACGGTACGGTTCAGACTCGTCTGTCGCGCCCGGTAGACGACGCCCATCCCGCCGCGGGCGATCTCGTCGAGCAATTCGTAGTCGCCGATGTAGCGGACTGTCGGAGGGACAAACTTGCGTTGCGGCGGCTCGCCCGGCATTCCCGCCAGACCGTGGAACTGGTCGCGATCCGCAAAAAACTCCCGCAATTCCTCGGCCAGGTCCGGATGCGCAGCCAGAAACTCCCTTGCCGGCGGCGCGGCGCCGGCCTCTTCCGCGTGCAGGTATTCGGCGATGACTTCGTCCAGTCGATCGGAATCGGCGCGCCTGTCGTTCATGGCTCGGTCGCCCGATGTGGAAGGGACAGCCTGGTGCGTTCAATGAGGTGCACCTGCAGGATACATCCGGGCAGGACCAATTCCCACGGCGTTCAGCGAATCTCGAGTACGTCGAAAGCATCCGCGCCGGCATTGCTGACGGGCCGGCCGCGCCGGTCGAACACCTGAACCATGACGGCAACACCGGCGAGACCGGTGTAACTGCCGCCGTTGCGGTCCCAGGGAATCGACAGCGGCTCAATCAACACGCGATCTCCGAGCGGGCGAATCGGGATGATCGCCTGCGGTTCGGAGAAGACCCTCGCCACCAGGCCCCCGTTCTCGTCGCAGAACTGTACCACCGATGCGATGAAGTACTCTCTCCCTTCACGCGCAAGCCGATTGTGTACGGACAACTCGATCACCACTGCCTCTTCCGTCGTGCTCCAGGACAAGCCTCCCACAAAGAGCTTGTTGCCCGCATGCGCGCGATCCGCGGTCATGACCACGGTGCACAGAGCGATTGCGGATACGTGTTTCATGATGTGCATGTCGGTCTCCCCCGGGAGTGATTTCCACCTGTCCCACGTTGCCGGGGAGATGAATGTCGAGAAACCCCCAGGCCGCCTGGTTGCGATCCAGCAGAATCCGCGACTCGAAACCGACGATATTGCTCGGCAGCAGCGGCTGCACAGCCTGCAGCGGCGTGTCGATCGACACCCACGCATCAAGCTGTCCGTAATCGACCGGCTCACATTCCTCCCGGCTCCGCGACAGCGAGATTGTGCCTTCCACATCAAAAGGGGGCGGCAGGGCTCTGGACAGAACTACAGTCCCCGCAAGGTCCCAGATGAGACAATCCGGTTCCGCTGCCGACCGCTGCACGACCGCCACGATGATGTCCTCAGGTCCGATCGCCCGGTCGACGACGTGGGTGAACGTCAGCACAACGCCCCCTGTCCGCCAGTCGACGGTCCCCGAGACCGGCTGCAGTCGGAGCGCGTTTCCGTCGCGCGATGTGAACTCGACGAAGCTCCCCTCGGCGGGGTGGTGATCGACGCAGAACGCAATGTGTGCCTCGAAGCCGAACCGGATCCCGTCAACCTCCACCTCCTGCACCACGACTTCGATCTTCACTTTCGGGATGAACGGAACTGGCGCACGCTGTACGATCCACGACAGGGACCGGTCCGGAGGGTCCGCCTGCGCGGGAGTTTTCACCTGCAGGGCGACCAGAAGTAAGGCAAACGGCAGCAGTGTGAGGCTTTTTGTCATGGATCCCTTTTCCCCAAGTGCCCGTCGAATGCTGTGAAGTCGTTACCAGCCGTGTCAGACACTCTCAATCGAGGCTGGAGATTTGTAGATTCCCGTTAATGCTTGTGAGTTGCATGCTCCCCTGTGCGTCAAACATTCCGTTCACCTGCCCGGTTGCTCCGTTCAGCAGGTCCCAGAGCTGGCAATCGGGATTGATCCGTTCCACGCCAACGGTCGCCCGCAGCACGTGGTCATTGGTGTTGAGCGGCGCCTGCCGATCGGCCAGCAACAGCACGACGATCGTCCGCACCAGGAACTCGTCGTCGCCGGGGAACGCGGCGCCGAACATCGGCTCGTAACTGACGGTCCTGCGCGGGAGATAGACATCGAGAAACCCGCGCACCGATTCATCCCGGTGCAGTTGGAGTCTGGCCCCGAAACCGCCGATGCCACTCGGCGGCAGCGGATCAACCGGTTGCGCATCCACGTTGATTGTCAGCAATGTTCTGAGTGACCCGTACCTGCTCGGCTCACACGTCCCGCCGCCCCGCGACAGCGAGATTGTGCCTTCGGCCTCGAACACGGGCGGCAGGATTCCGGACAATACTTCAGTGCCAGTGAAGTCCCAGATGAGACAATCCGGATCCTTTATCGCCGGATGCACAATGGCCACGACGATGTCCTCAGGTCCGATCTCCCGGTCCAGGACGGGGACGAACGTCAGCACGACGCCGCCAGTACGGAAGTCAACGCCGCCCCAGACCGGTTGCAACTGAAGCGCAGATCCGTCAGTCTCAAACGTCACGAAGCCGAACCCGCGATTCGTCCGGTCGTGGCAGATGGTGACGTCGGCCTCAAACAGCATTTCGACGTTACCGAACCGCACGATTTGCCGTGGGCTCGACATTGCGAGCCAATGGCCGACTTCGTGGGTTGCGGTGTCGCCGAGGCCGGGTTGCGCCTGCACGGCGCACGGGGTGGTCAGGCACACGGAAATCAGACAGAGGTGTGGCAGGTGTTTCATGTCGGGCTCCTGGTGGAGTGGAATCGAGGCAGATCGACGCCTGGTCGCACGGATTGCTGTCGTCAGGGAACGCGAGGAGGGTCAAGTTCGTCGGTCGGAGCCACGAAGATGGGCAGATGGCCCGAAGAGGCGCTCGCGAACTCCCCAATACTGCTGTCCCCGGAGAACACCGCGGCGTCCTGGATCGGTTGGAGCATCACCTCGGGGAAATAGAGGCTCTGCTTCCTTTTGTCTGAAACGTCGACCGTCCCCGGCACTCCTCGCAAGCGCCTCCCTCGGCTCAGTTTCACCTCAGCCGTACACGAGACTCTCGCACGCACGGGAATCCCGTCCTCGTGAAAAATCTCGACCCGCTCCACCTCTGCTCTGATTGATTCAATGCCGTCAACGCTGGACATGAAGTTGATCTGAACCAGCCCGCCCGCGATCGTCTGGTTCGCCTCGTTGACCCCGGTGGCTGCGGCGAGCGCGACTTCGAACTGATTGCCGGTGCGCGGTTCCTCGGCGACTCCGGCGGCAACCACCACGTGCGTCTGGGCCAGTAGCGGGCCGGTGTTGCCCCACGTACCGGCGAGCACGAAAACCATCAGGAACGTGATGCGCAGCATGGGATCGACTCCTCACTGATGGGAATGGACCGGCCCGGACGTGGAAATCCTGCGGGTTGAGCCCGTGACGGGCTCCCCTACCTGGCTGGACGACGCCCTCGGGACTGCGAACCGCGCGGATTGCGAAAATGGGCGAAATTGCGCCGGTTCAGGAGAGAAACCGCATCAGGCCCCTGAGGCCTGCTCTTCGAGCAACTCGCGCAGCCGCTTCAGCCCCCGCCTGAGCAGGCCCGCCACCGACGGGCTCGTGCGGCCCATCAATTCGGCCATCTGAGAAATCGCCATTCCGTGCAGATGATGCAGTTCCACGGCCTCACGCTGGTCGTCCGGCAACTCCCCCAGCGCCCAGGCCAGTCGCATCAGTTGTTCGCTGCGCATCGCCTTTGCGCTGGGCGAAGTCTGCATGGCGACCAGCCAGTCCTCCAACTGCGTGCACGAATGATCGAGGGCCGCGTCGAGCGACTGTTCCCGGCCGACGTCCCGCCGCTCGCGATGCAGCCCCCGGAACGCATCCGCCAGGCTGTTCGCCAGGATCCGCCGCAGCCACGCGGCCAGTTCCGCGTCGTTCCCCCCGCGGAACTGGTCCCGCTTCTGATGGGCGGCGAACAGAGTCAAGTTGACGATCTCGGAGGGATCGAGCTTGCGGCGATGACGTGCGCCGATCTGCATCCGGGCCAGCACGGTCAGATAGTGCCGGAAACTTTCCAGCTGTTCCGGAGTAGGCGCAGTGGGTCGCATCTTGGACTCAGGCAGGCGTTCCGGGAAACAGAATGCATCAGACCCTCGCCATCGTGACGAGTTCCTCAAACAACTCACGCTGTCGCTTCAGCGCGACGACACGGTCTGGGGGATCGCCGCTCGCCTCCAGCAGCGCCCAACCCGTGTACTCCGATTTCACAAGCAATTTGAAGAGATCGGCGAACGGGTACTTGGGATCGTCGAGCTGATGCACGTGCAGCGTGTCTCCGAATCGGCCTCGCACCAGCTTGAAATTGTGCTCCAGCCCCTCCCCGGCGAGGTCGGTGGCGTTGCTGTTCCAGCAGACATAGACGTTGCGGTGGTCGGCCACTTCCATGATGGCCTTGATCGTCGGCAACTCGGCACATTGCCCGTGGACTTCGAGGCGGACCTGCTGCCCGTACCCTTCCGCGAACTCGCCGAGTTCGTTCAACGACTTGCCGATCTGCTCGATCGTCTTTTCGCGGCGGACGCCGTCGTGGAACCGATCGGGCTTGACCTTCACGCCCGAGGAGCCGATGTCGTGGCTCAGGACGATGAATTCCTTCGAGGCATCGATCGCCTTTTTAACGACGGCCGGATCGGGGTCGTCGAACCGCTCATTGCTACCCAGGCCGACGCACACGACCGGGCTGTCTTCGAAGCGGCTGCGAACCTCGCGTCGCTGCTGGGAATTCAGGACTGGTTCGACTCCGTGTGCGTGCGTCGTGCGGAGTTCGACACCCAGCACGCCGGTCTCCATGCAGTTGGCGATCAGCGTCGGCAGGTCCCAGTCGCGGCCCCAGAGGTAGGTGACAAGACCGAACCGCATCGTCTCGCCCGGTTCGGCTGCGACACTTCGCCACGGGAACGTCAATTCACCGACGCCTGCGGCCAGGCCCAGCATGCTGAACTGCACAAACTCGCGGCGATTGATTTCGGCCATCGAATGCCTCCGGAAAACTACGGCTTCTGCTGGTTGAGTTCCCGCGCCTGCTCGAGATCGGCCTGACCTTCCTTCGTCTCACCCAGCCCCAGGTACGCGTGCCCGCGGGTGTGGTAAATGTACCACAAGTACGGTCCCCCGGCCTCAATGCCGC
>CAZWGW010000527.1:2487-5633 GCA_964633565.1 uncultured Planctomycetaceae bacterium | reverse complement strand
TGGGGGCGCTGGTCCGGGTCACGGTGTGCCCCGACTACACTATTCCTGTCGCACCGTGTACGAAACGTCATCCCAGTACACGTCCTGGCTGTTGCCGTCGATCCACGAGGTGACGATCCCGAAGCGGTCGAACGTGGTGCCGCGGGACTTGACGCCGCCGGACAGGTCGAACGTGTTGGACTGGCCGTCGAGCGTGACGGTGACGCGGCCCTGCCCTGCCGCGCCGGCGGGGTCGTAGTCGAGGCTCCAGTCGTGCGGCTTGCCGACGCGGAGGATAGTCCGGAACACGCACGGCTCGCCGTATTCGCCGCCGCCCCCTTTCGTCCGCAGCACGGGATAGAACCGGAACCCCTCGCTGCTCGGACCTTCGACGTGAATCCCCAGCACGCTCTCGGGGAGGCCGTCGCTCTGCGAATCGTTCGACCGCATGCTGTCGGTCGAGTTGTAGAAACCGAACAGCGTCGTGCTGTCGCTCACGCCGCGGCGGAATGCGATCCTGCCGGAGGCTTGCAGCGGCCGGTCGAGCGTCAGCGGGCCGACGCGGTCGCCATAGCAGGCCATCTTGTCGGGGTAGCGGCAATCGCCCCGGAAGATCAGGCCGCCCAGTTCGCCGGGCGCGGCGCCGCCGGCGAATTGCGTGTCGCTGAACCCGAAATCGAACCGCGGCCGCACGATCCGTGTGGGGTGTGCGCCACGGTTGTTGCGGCCCTCCCACTGCGGGTCCCGCGCAAAGGTCTCCGGTTCGCTGCCGTTGATGGAGACGTTGTCGAACCAGACCTCCGAGCCGCTGTCGGCACTCTTCATGACGTTCAGGATGCCGAAGTGGGTGAATGTCGCGCCGTCCTGTTTGTGCGAGTTGTCCAGGTTGCAGACGGCCGTGTGCCCGCCGATCGTCGCCGTCACCACTCCCTGGCCGCCTTTCGCGTGTGGGTCGTAGTTGAGGGTCCAGCGGAAGCTCTGATCGCACGGAAATCCGAGCAGGTTCCAGCGGCCGGTGGCGGGATCGGTTACGGAGGGGAACGGCGTCGTGTCGCCCCCCGCGCGCCACTTCGACGTGCAGTACTCCACGTAGGCGAAGAACTTGTCGCCGCGGCCATTGAGGCGGATGGCGATGGTGCCGGGGGTCCGCCACTCGGACAGCGTGCCGGAATTGAAGAAGCCCAGCAGCAAATGCGTCGCCCCGGGACCGATGCGCATCGTTCCGGACGCACTGAGCGGCTGATCGAACGACGCTCGTTCGATGGCTTTGCCGTAGAACGCGGCCTCGGCGGCGGCCGTGATGAAGCCGCCGATCTCGCCCGACTCGTTGGCCCGCCCGCCGCCGGCATGAGCGGTGCCGGGGCTGAAGCCGAAGTCCTGGCGGATCGAAATCGGCTCGAGCGTGCGGGCCGAGCGGTTGTTGACGCCGACCCAGCCGGGGTCGCGATCGAATGATTCCGTTTTCATCGCGGCGGAACCGGACTCAACCGCCGCCGCCGCCTGCGGGCTGCCGGCGGCGGGCGGCTCGATTGTGAACGAGTACAGCGCACCTCCCTCGCCGACGGTCAATCGCAACTGGGCGACGCCGTCGGGTGCGATTTCGCGCAGCGATCGCCGACCGTCGAACAAGACCTGGTGGTGCATCGAATCGCCGCTGATCTCCGCCTCCGCAATCGTCGTGAAGCTGTTGTCCGCGACAGCGACGACCTCGACCCTGATCGGTCCCACGCCGTTGATCGTCAGATCGCGCCCATCGAACTTCATCCGCCGGGTGACCAGCGTCCCTCCGTCAACCGAGACGAAACCATCCGGCCGCAATCGAGCCCGGAAGATCCCGCCGCCGCTCACGCGATAAGGGCGCGGGTGGTTCTTGCCCCACGAAGAACTGCCGTAGTAGTAAATCAACTCATCGCCGATCCGCAGCGGGGGATTGGAGAACTCGGTCATGTATCCGCCGTCGTTGCGGCCGTCGTGCCCCCCTTCCGGTCCATTGGGAATGAACACCTCGGGGAAGCCGTCGTCGTTTTTGAACGGGACTTTCTTCCAGTTCAGGCCGTCGCGGCTGACGACGAGCTTCAGAAACGCGCAGCCGCCGGCGGAGTACGGATAGTCATCTTTGCTGTGCCAGATGCGGAGTCCACCCAGCCACAGCGAACCGTATCGCCAGGCGGTGGAGGAGTAGTATTCGTCAGTCGGCATGTCTCCGTTTCGCTCCGCCCCTTCGGGGATGAGGCTCAGCCGCGTGACCTGCTGCAGATCGATCGGCCGATCGAGCTGATCGGAGAAGATAAAGCCGCGCGATCGCAAGCGGTTTGTATTCTCGACCTCTGTGACGCCGGCCCAGCGCAGGCAGCCCAGGAAGCGGCCCGTCTGCCGATCGGGATAGAACGTCGTGACGTCGCCGGTGCCGTTCAACAGGCGGCCGTCCTGCTCGATCGTCCGCGAGCCCGCAGCCAGCACCTGCGGCCCGCGCTGCCAGTGGATGCCGTCTGGCGATTCTACGTAATACGTCCCCTCCCGTCCCGGTCCCCAGTTGGCAAAAAAGAGCCACCCTTTGTACGGGCTGTCGGGGTCCGTCTCGTCGTACATGCAGGAGAACAGATCGACGTTCGTCGCGCTCGTCTTGCTGGCGGGATCGTACAGATCGATCGCAATCCGCTGCGGCTGTCCGTCTTCCCCTTTGATCCAGTGCAGGGCGTCCGTGGAGGTGAACCGGTAAATCCGCACGCGATCGGCCGACTCACCCGGCCAGCTCGATGCAAACGCGAGGGTGAACATGACCCACTTCCGCAGTTGCGGGTCGTAGACGATCGTCCCGTTGG
Organism: uncultured Planctomycetaceae bacterium; assembly: GCA_964633565.1. Lineage (GTDB taxonomy): Bacteria > Planctomycetota > Planctomycetia > Planctomycetales > Planctomycetaceae > CAZWGW01. The sequence goes on along the minus strand of CAZWGW010000527.1, from coordinate 2,832 downwards.
CCTCCAGCGTCGACTTCGTTTCGCCGAATTCATGCTCGATCGCGAGGACCGGCGCGTGGCCGCCGTCGTCCTTGACCGGCTGCCGCAATGTCCGCTCCAGGCCTGACTGCCAGGCGATCAGATGGTCGTCGACGAAAAGCTGCGGTTCACCGCTCGTGACCGTCACTGCGGGCAACGATGGATCACGGCTTTGTGCGAGGGCCGAGGAGGCCCCCAAACCCAGCGCCACGCAGAAAGACAGAATGCATCGCATTTGAGGCTCGATCTTTCACGTTGAAAAGACTCGACACGCACTCTGCCGCTGCGGTGCGATCGACGGGAGATGGACGGAGCATAACAGTTCAA
>CAZWGW010000527.1:0-2477 GCA_964633565.1 uncultured Planctomycetaceae bacterium | reverse complement strand
GCGGAGTTCGTAACGCATCTCCGGCCCTCGCTATTGTGCAGGGTCGATGACGGCGGTAGCGTGGAATTGGCCCATTTCGCAGACAATGCGGCGCTGAAATGCACACGTCCCTCGTCTCCGGTTTTGAGCAGACGGCCGCCCGGTTCCCTGGAAAGATCGCCATCGGGAGCGGGGGCGCCGGCATCCGCTTTGCCGACCTGAATCGTGCGGCGAACGCCATTGCGTGCAGTCTGCTGGCGGGAGAGTCCGGATCGTCGCCACCATCGCGGGTGGCGCTGCTGTTCGAGGACCGCATTGCCGCCGTCGCGGCCCTGCTGGGCGTGCTGAAGGCGGGCCACGCATACGTGATGCTCGACGCGACCGATCCACCGGACCGCGTGCAATTCATCCTGCAGGATTGCGAGCCGCTGGCGCTGATCACCGACGATGCACACATCGCGCGCGCCCGCCCGCTGGTGCCGGCGGATTGCCGGGTTATCAGTCTCGACGCGCTCCAGCTTAATGCGACACCGCGGCCATTGCCGCCGGTGTCGCCTGATGCGCTGGCGTACCTGTGTTACACCTCGGGGTCGACGGGTCAGCCCAAGGGGGTCTGTCAGACGCATCGCAATCTGCTGTATTATGTCGAGGCTTACCGTCGGACGCTCGGCATTCACAGTGAAGACCGCCTGTCGTTCCTGCTCTCGCTCAGTTACGCCGCGTCGGACAACCATCTCTATTGCGGGCTGCTGACGGGCGCCACGCTGTGTCCCGGGAACCTGCGCAGGTCGAGCAGCGCCGCGCTGGCGGACTGGCTCGAACGTGAGCAGGTCACCGTGCTGAGTGCAGTGCCGAGCATCTTCCGGCACCTGACCAGAGGGTTGCCGCTGCAGCGGAAGTTTCCCCGCGTGCGGGCCGTGGACCTGGCGGGAGAGTCGCTGTTCGCTGGCGACGTGGCGCTGTTCCGCCGGCACTTTTCGGAGGAGTGCCGGCTGATCAACCACCTTGGAGCGACCGAGGCGGGGACCATCGCACAGCACATCGTCGGCCGCGACGAACCGGCCGCGGGGACGACGATCCTGCCGGTCGGCCGCTGTCCCGACGGCATGAGCGTGCGGATCTGCCGGCCGGACGGGACGGAAGCCGCCGTCGACGAGACGGGGGAGATCGTGATCAGCAGTCCGTATCACAGCCCCGGGTACTGGCGTCGACCGGAACTGACCGCGGCTGCGTTTTCGGACGACCCCGATCGCCCCGGCTGCCGGCTGTACCGCGCGCGGGACCTGGGACGGATCGACCGGCAGCAGAACCTGGTGTTCGTCGGTCGGACCGGCGCGCGCGTCAAGATTCGCGGGCAACTGGTGGAACTGGCGGAGGTCGAAGCGGCGTTGCGGCATACTCCCGGCATCGTCGACGCGACCGTGATCGCCCCCACGAGTCCTGAGCAGCCGGAAGCAGAGAAGCTGGTCGCGCATGTCGTGGCCTCCGGTGCCGGGCACGACGCGAAGTCCATTCGCCGCGAACTGTCGGCGCGACTGCCCGGCTATATGGTCCCCGCGGAGTATGTGTTCCACGAGTCACTGCCGCGTACGGCTTCGGGAAAGGTCGATCCGGGTGCGCTGGTTCAGTCGGCCGCGTCCGGCGCGTCTGCCGATGAGTTTCAGCCGCCTCAGGATGCATGCGAGCAGCAGGTCGCCGATGCCTTTCGAGAGGTGCTGGAATACTCTCCCGTGGGGCGTGGGGACGACTTCTTTCTCTGTGGCGGCGATTCCCTGTCCGTCGTGGAGCTGCAGGTCCGTCTGGTGAATCTGTTCGGCAGGAATGTCCCCGACGTGTTCGAGGACACGACGGTCGCCGGAATGGCCGCGGCGATTCAGCGCAGGACAGCGGCGGTCGAAGACAAGCGGCTGATGCCCGTGCTACTGCCGCGACGAGCACAGGGGACGCCGCCCATCCTGTTTCTCGTCCATGGCCGGAGGGGACAAGCGCAAGTCGGCCGGCGCTTCCTGGAATTGCTGGGAGAGGATCAGCCCCTGTACGTCTTTCAGGCCCGCGGCGTGGATGGCCTTCAGCGGCCGCATGAGACGATCGAGGCGATGGCCGGGGACTACTTCGCCGCGATGCGGACCGTGCAGGAGCGCGGCCCGTATTTCCTGGCCGGGTTGTGTTCGGGTGGATTTGTGGCGCTGGCGATGGCGCAACACCTGCGCGAGCGCGGGGAGCAGGTCGGCCCGCTGATCCTGATTGATCCGCCTGTGCCGCCGTATACGCAGGCTGTAGCTGCCGAGAGTTTAAGGGCCCTCGGTCCCGGCCTCCGGGCGCTGCAGCAACGGGGAGAAATCGAGATCGACTTCACTGACCCTGACCGCAGGCGCGGCGCCCGCGACGTCGCGGTCAGTTTCGAAAACGCGCTGCTGAAACAGCGGCTGAAGGCATACGACGGTCCCGTGTTCCTGCTCGCGAGCAAGGAGAAGCTGACGGAGACCGGCTGGGGCCGG
>CAZWGW010000526.1:0-5634 GCA_964633565.1 uncultured Planctomycetaceae bacterium | reverse complement strand
AGCGGATGCGGCGGAAGGGGTCTCGCCGCGCGACCTGTTCACGGTAGCGTTCATCACGCAGGCGGTGGAGCATCTGGTGGCTCATCATCAGCCGGAACGCGGAGGACCTGTACCTGGCATTCATCGCCGGCAGTGGCCTGCGCGTCGTGGTCCGCAGCACGCTGCAGGCCTGGGGTTTATGGGCCGCGTCGTTCACACTGCTCGTCGCGATCCTGTGGTTGAGCGGTTCCCTGCCGCAGCAGCTCGTCCCGGAAAGGGTCGGCTGGTGGTATCTCCCCGCGACACTGGTCGGACCGTGGGTGATTGCGACGCTCGGCACGTCCGTGGGACTGACCGGCTGGCTGAGCACCCGCTCGAAGTCGGTCATGCTGGCCATCTCCGGATTCGTAGTGTTGATCATCGGCCTGCCGATCCTCGCGCGGTTCGTGCTGACCGAGCCGGTGCGCGAACAGGTCGCGCGCGGCGCCGTGATCGTGTTCGGGATCGTTTGCGTCCTCGCCACCGCCTGGGCCTTCCGCGCTGCGCGGCGGCGATCGTTCATCGAGGCGCCCACGGTCCTTGCCTGCGTCAGCATCTTCGTGACGCTCGTCGCGCTGACCCTGATGGCGCGCTGGCTCCGGCCCGGCGATTCGCTCCATTTCACGGCGTTCTGCGTTGGAGTCGCGGCGCTGACCGTGGCCGCACCGGCGACGGCGCCGCTGGCTCTGGCCTGCAACCGGAATCGATGATCGCCTGTACGGACTCGGGTCTCCATGTTTCAGAATTCCGGCGCGACGCGTCGAATGCAGAGTCCGCACTGTCCTGCCTTGCCGCAGTTGTGAATTCTCACGCCGCTCGCTGCCGTTCTCAACTTCGTGTGGCGGGTGACTTCGTGGTGAGCCGCCTGCGTTGTACCGCCCGAAATGTACTTCATTACGCACTCCTGACTGAAAATCCGCTGATTTCCCCGGCTCTCTCGCGTTGCGCCACATCCACGCACACGACTCCATGATTCCCACAGGACAACCGCTCCCTGACGCGTCGCCATCGTCGAATCCAGCCGCACCGGCCTGCTACCATCCTCCTCCGAATCCCCTTCACCGGAGTGGAGTCCAACATGTGCCGACCCATCGTCCCCCTCCTCATGCTCGCCGCCGTTTCCGCCGCGCACGTCACCGCGGCCGAAATCCGCGTACAGCGCACGCCCGCCGACCCCTACGGCGCGCCGCGCCCCGCCCCCGGTCAGCAGCATGTCCCTCTCCGCACCAGTTTCTACATCGATCTGGCGGCCGTCGGCGACAAGATCGATGACGATGTGCTGCCAGAAACGGTCACTATTGAGTTGCAGCCGGCCGGCCAGCAGGCGGCCACGCTCCTCGGTCAGGGCCAGAAGTTTGCAGACGGATTTCACGGCTGGCTGCGCGGTGGGGCCGATCGCAAGGGCGAGCGAAAATTGCTCATCTACATTGACGGCGACCAGGCGCTCGCCGCGTCGACGAAGTACACGATTCACGTGAGTGCCCGCACGCGCGGCGGCGCCGAATTGGCGACGCAGGCAGGCACGTGGGACTTCACCACCGAGGCCGCTCCGGCGGTGCAGCCAATCGAGTTCAGCCTGGCCCTCGATCAGCCCACAGTGCACTGGCAGGGGGGCTTCTTCACCGGCATCTGCGGCACGTCGTTCGCCACGAACTATCACAACCGACTCCCGACGTTTGAACTGATGGACGCCGTGCGGCAGACGTCTCCCAAAGCCTGGGGCATGCAGCGGGACTTCTGGCTGACCGGCTTCGAGCACCAGCCGCAGTTCCTCGCCCCCAACCTGCCGAACATCGTCCGTGAACGGGAGACGCGCCGCATCACAAAGATGGATCTCCAGGAAAACGGCGTCGTCCTGCACATCGAGGACTTCTTCGGTCACGAACAGTATGGTATCAAAGCCGACCGCCCGTTGAGCGGCGACTACCGCGCGGGGGACGAAGTGCTCATCGCCGACGGCGTGCATGATGCCCGCGCCAAAGTGGTGCGCGCGGACGACGACGCGCGAAGCGTCCTCGTCACGAAATTCGACACTCCCGACGGCGGCTGGAAGCTGGACTATACCGGCTCACTGCCGACACGCGAGGACCCGCAGGCGCCCGGCCTCTTTCCGCCGGGAGGGACGTATCTGCGCAAGTTCGCCCCCTGCGGCACCCCCACGTACTACTGGGGGCGGATGGACAGCGAATTTGACCTCGTGCACCGGCAGTTCCGGCGACGGCTGATCGTGAATTTCACTGACGCGCCGGGCGATCTCGCCATCGACGGACGGAACTGGACGACGGCGAAGGACTACGCAGAACTGCAGGACGTGACGCGGACCATCACGGGGCACATCATCGACCGGTACGGAGCCGTGTCGCTTGATTTCGTCTGGAGTATCTTCAACGAGCCCGACCTCGGCGCGGCGTTCTGGCGGACCGACTGGAACGAACTGCAGAAGTTCTACGATTACTCGGTCGACGGCATCCTGCGGGCTTTTGAGGACCGCGGCTACGACTCAAGCCGGGTGTATGTCGGCGGCCTGGAACTCGGCGGGATCTTCGGCGTGAACCTGCGGCTGACTGAGTTCCTCGCGCACTGTTCTCCCACGGCCGAAGCGCAGGGAGCACTACGCCTGAATGCCGCATTCGCCGACTCCCGGCTGGACGGTAAACGATCGAAGCGGGTGGAAGACCTGTGCCAGGCGCACGGCGGCAAGGGTGCCCCGTGCGATTTCATATCGATCCACGCCTACAACCGCGCGCAACTGATGGCCGACAAGCTGGCGCGGGCCAAGGAAATGGCGCTGGAGATCGATGCCGACTACTACGCCCGGCTGGCGATTCACTCGCACGAGTCGTGTCCCGGCTGGGTGCACCTGCCGGACCCGGCTTACGGCGACAGTTACCTCGGCAACGGGTTCTTCGAGACCTGGTGCGCCGACGTGGCTCGCCGACAACTCCAGCGCGCTGCGGCCGATCCGCGCTATGCCGCCGGGGAGACGATCCTGACGTTCTGGCCCTGGCCCAACAACAATTTTGACGGCGGCAACGACGCCGTGCGGCAGATCCGTGTCGACGACAACGGCGACGGCGTGGAGGAACGCACGGTAACCGTGGCGATGCCGATCCTGAATTTCCTCGGTCTCCTGTCGCAGATGGGTGACGACTACCGCGCGCTGCCGGAAGTGACGCAGGGGGGGCATGTCTTGAGCGGGTTTGCGGCGCAAGCGGGCGACACGGTGCGGCTGCTGCTCTATTCACACAACACGCTGGACACGGAGTCCCGATCCACGGCGGAATTCGACGTGGCACTGAACCTGAGCGGATTGTCCGGCAAAGAAGCGACGGTCCGCGAGTATCAATTCGACAAACATCACAACTCCTATTTCTATCCGGGGCGAGCGCTGCGCGACGGCTCCGACGGCGCGGGAGAGCCGGCCACCGCGGCGCAGGCCGGGGAACTGCAACAGGCGCTGGCGGAACTGGATCGCGACGAGGTCTCGCGTCAACTGACGGGGCTTGACCGGCTGGCGGCGCTGGGACGCGTGGCCCGTTCGGCGTCAGGCCGGATCTATGAACTGCACGAGGCGTCGCGCGATGACATTGTGCGCAATGCCGCCAGCACGACGATCCAGCGCATCAACGCGCCCCGCGCGTACCCGGCGGAGGCGGTGCAGGAAGTGCAGGAGTTGTCGAAACTGCGCGAAACCGGAACGGCACGACTGTCGATCGACGCCGACGGCCGGGCCCAACTCAAGCTGCGCGTCGCCGGCAACGGAGCGAACTTCGTGGTGATCGAGCGCTCGATGGCACGATGACAGAACACGCGCGTCACGGCCGCGCGGCTGGTGCCGTTTCGTCGGCGCGACGCACGTGCAGCACGACGGGCCACGACGCCTGCCCCCCTTCGACGCCGGTGTTCAGGTGGAACGTCCGCGTCGTCTCCGGGACCCAGGGAACGGCCGTCACAAAAAACTCCCGCTGCGTCTGGTCGCTGAGGATGAGCAGGCCATTAAGGCCGACGTTGTCGACGAACGAGCCGAAGGGGAGGTTGCGGCCGGCCCCCTCCTTACCGAAGCCGACTTCCCCGCTGAATTCGCTGCGCTCGACGACGACGTTGAGCATGATCGTCTCGCCGGGATGGATGACGTATTCGGGCCAGCCTTCCGGCGACGTGCCCACGGGTTGAAGTCCGCCGGGGACCGGCTGGATGGCGACCAGCACCTTGGGCTTGGCGGCCAGCTTGATCTCGCCGAAGTTGTTCACGTCGTGCGCGACCTCGCGGCCCCGGATCGTGGCGGTTGCGGTGACTTTCGTCGCCTTTGAAGTGTCGGGCGTCGGTTGAGGAGCGTTGGGGTCGGCGGTGATGACGCCAAAGGCTTCGAGTTGTCCCTCTTCGATCACGAGCGGCGTCGTGACGTGGAAGCCCGGCGGCAGGCCGCTGATGTCGACGCGGATCGGCCCCTCGAAGCCGTCGATCCGCTTGGCCTCGACGCGGAATTCCTTCGCGCTCCCTGCGTTCACCGTCGGGTTCGCGCCGTGCAACGCCACCTCGAAGTCCGGTTGGCGCGGCCGGACCGTCAGCGTGTATTTGTACTCCGCTCCCTGGAAACCGCGCACGTCGCGGATGCGGACAAGGTAGTCGCCGTCCGCCGGCGCAGTGAACGTCAGCCGTGAATCGGCCCTCAGTTCTCGATGCGCATCGTCGTCGTTCTCGAAGAACAGTGGAAACACCGGCAGGCCGTTGGGGATGATCTCGGCGCCGGGCGGGAACTCACGGACGATGTAGCACGGTTCGCCCAGTGCGTGGGCCAGCGGCGTGGTATCGAAATACCCCCAGCGCTTTCCCTTGCCGGGATAGACCATGTAGCCGGAATCCGGGCCGCGCGGGTAGAGCCAGAGCTTCACGACTTCGCCGTTGGAATAGAGGTACTGGTTGAGGTCCATTTCCTCCCAGTTGAACACGCGGAAATCGTCGACCGTGTCGGCGTCCTTGCCGCGAAACGTGAAGTATGAATCGCGCACCGCCTGCAGTTGGACGCGCTCAATGCGGTTCCCCTCGGCGTCGAGCACCTCGACAAACGAGTCGAGCGGGGACTTCGAGCGGGCGGCGTCAACTTCGATGACCCACTGCTGCCCGGCGCGGGCCGTGAAGCGGAACAGGTCGGAATCGGCAGCGCCATCCGCCCCCTGATCGATGATACCCGTGACCTGGGCGGGGGCCTCGATGCGGTTCGCCTGCCCGGGCGCGTTGTTCGGTTCCTGTTCTCCGGACTTGCTCATGTTGCCGACATCCCCCATTGGGACTTCCGCCACCGTCGCCTCGGACGCTGCGCCGTGCGCCGAAGCGGCCGCGGGGATGCCATACGTCTGCAGTGACCCGTCCATGCGGCCGAGCAGGAACGACGACGCGTCGCCCGCAACGGCGAGCGCCATGGCAACGGCCGGCTGCTGTTCGTCGGCGCGAATCACCGTGTAGTCGGCGGCGTTCCAGACCTTGACGCTGCGGTCTTCGGCCACTGAGACGAGCCGTGTGCCGTCGGGCGTGAAGGCCAGTCGTACGATCGGTCCCTCGTGGGCAAACCGGGCGTGCAGCAGCGGGTTGATCTGCGGTCTGTCCCGGGACACGAAC
>CAZWGW010000525.1:220-5642 GCA_964633565.1 uncultured Planctomycetaceae bacterium | reverse complement strand
TCAGTCCGTGATTCCCTCCTGTGCCAGTTCTTCGAAGATTTCCGTCTTCAGTTGTTCGACATCAAGTGGAACCGCCTCACCACGACGAGATTGCTCGATCGATTCTCGAAGCGAGTCATTGAACCTGGCAAGTTCAGATTGAAATGCGCGAAACTCGGCAACGCTCTCGTCCAGTGACCAGCGGCAGCCGCCGTTCTGGAGTTTCTGGCCCAGGAACTGATGAAACGCTTCGACTTCGGAGGGAGCAGAAGGCATCGGTACAACTCCTCGCAGCGGGCCCGAATGGAGACTCTCCTCAACAATAACGCTGTTGCGCGTACCGGTCAAACCGTATTTACCGCTTCCGCCAGTCGAACCCCGAGATCTCCGCCAGCGCCAGCATGAGCGCGTGTGTCCCGTTGCGGCCCCATCCCTTCGCCTTGACTGACTGGTAGAGCTGCTCGGCCAGCGCCAAGCCCGGCATCGACAGGCCCATGCGGCGGCTTTCCGCCAGCGCGATCCCCATGTCCTTGATGAAGTGCTCGACGAAGAACCCGGGATCGAAGTTGTTCGCCATGATCCGCGGCCCGAGGTTTGAGAGGGACCAGCTTCCCGCCGCGCCGGTCGAGACCGATTTCATCACCGTCTCCAGGTCGAGGCCGGCCTTGAAGCCGTAGAGCAGCGCCTCGCACACGCCGACCATCATCGTGGAGATGAGGATCTGGTTGACCATCTTGGTGTGCTGTCCCGCGCCGGCAGGTCCCTGATGGACAATCGTCTTGCCCATCGCCTCCCAGCAGGCCTGGAGTGCGTCGACCACCTCCTTGTCGCCGCCGATCATGATCGACAGCCGCGCTTCGCGCGCTCCGACGTCTCCGCCGGAGACAGGCGCGTCAACGCTGTGTACCCCTTTGGCCTTCGCCGCCTGATAGATCTCGGCCGCGAGTGAAGGTTCGCTGGTCGTCATGTCGACAAGGACATTGCCGGCCTTTGAGCCGGCGAGCGCCCCGTCCTTGCCGAGAAATACCTCGCGCACATCTTTTGGAAAGCCGACGATCGCGAAGATGACATCGGACCTCTCGGCGACCGCGCGGGGTGAATCCGCCCACTGAGCCCCCTTGTCCAGCAGCGCCTGGGCCTTGGCCCTGCTGCGGGTGAAAACGGTCGCCTTGAAGCCTTTGGCGATCAGATGACCGCACATGCTGTTCCCCATCACGCCGGTGCCGATCCAGCCGATGTTCGTCGTGCCGGGTGCCATCGTCGCCACTGCCATCGCTGTCGTCTCTCCTGCCGAATCGCAAAGTCGGGTCTATGTCACAACGGCGGCCAGTATATCGGGATGCGGCGGGGATGTCATGCGCTTCCCGGAACGCTCCTGTGGGTCGTGAAACCACGGCGTCCCGGCATTCCAGCTCAATTCTCCCCGTCCCCCGCCGGCACCAGCGTGCGATCAACCTGGATCCTCAGCTTCACGATCTTGCGTTTGTCCGCCTCCAGTACGCTGAACCGCAGATTTCGCCAGGTGAATGTCTCTCCCCGTTCCGGGATGCGCCCCAGCTCCGAAAAGACGAACCCGCCGACCGTGTCGAAATCCGCCTCGTCGGGGAGCGCGAAGTCGAACAGGTCGTTCAGGTCGTCGATCCGCATACGCGCGTCGACTTCGGTCGTGTCCTCATCGATGCGCTGGATCTGTTCCGTCCGCGCCGCGTCGAACTCGTCCTCGATATCGCCGACAATTTCCTCCAGGATGTCCTCCATCGTGACCAGCCCGGTGACGCCGCCGTATTCGTCCAGCACGACCGCGATATGAAACCGCTCCCGCTTCATGCGCTCGAGCAGCCGGTCGACCGGCGTCGTTTCCGGAACGAAATGGGGATGCCGCACGATGTCCGGCAATCTTGCCGCGTGACCCGGCGGCGCGACGTGCTCCAGCAGGTCGCGCGCGTAGAGGACCCCCTGGACGTCGTCCGGTGAATCTCCGATGACGGGCAACCGCGAATGTCCCGATTCCAGGATCGCCTGCCGCGCCTCTTCCAGCGTCGCGTCGCGGGAGACGGTCACCATGTCGGTGCGCGGCGTCATCACCGCGCGCACGTCGTATTCTCTCAACTCCATGATCCGCTGAATCATGCGGCCGGCGCGCGATTCGAGCAGTCCCTCACGTTCGCCCTCATCCACGACGCTCTGAATCTCGTCGGTGAACGTCTCCACCGACTCCGGTTCCGGATCGCGACGACCGGCGATGCGGTGCAGCAGTGTGTCCGCACGGCGGGCGACCACGAACAGGGGCCGCGACAGCGCGGTCAACAACGCAATGACCGGCCACCCTCCAAAGACCACCGCTTCGCCATAGACGCGCGAGATCGACCACGGGAGGATCATCAGCAGGGGACGGCCGCGCCGCTCGCGACAAGCACGTCGAGTAACAGGGTCCAACCGGCTTTGGCCGCCGTGACGTCACACCACAGAACCAGCAGGCCGACTCCCGCGGTGAAACACACGGCAAGCCACATCTCACAGGCGATCAGGGCCGTTTCATCCTGCTTCAGCACCTCGCCAAAGCGGGTGTGATTGCTGCGCGCCTGGGCCAGCGCCGCCAGCCGGCTGCGCGTAAAGTTGCGCAGACTGTAACACGCCACCGACAGCACGAAACTGGCGGCGAGCAGTACCGCGGCCATGCAGGGAACGACGATGTCTGCGGTCACGTCGGTCGACTTATTCTCCGTCGGAGCCGGGGCCTGCCCCTTGGCGCCGCATCGTTTGACAGGACGGTCCGGCGTTTCAGGATCAACTCCTCCCGGGATTGGCGGCCGATCCCGCGCATCCCTGCCGGCGAGGATATTCGATTCTCATCACGCGCGGAAGGAGCGCCCCGGAAGTGCCGGCCAGTGGTTCATCGAACCGGCTGCTCGCCGCGGTTCGACCGGCGGACGATCCACTTGCGGGCTTCCTCCAAGAGGAGCATTCCGCCCGCAAACGGGAGCACAAACCCCCACACGGGCGCGGCGAGCGGAGCGGTCTGGAAGAGCGCGTCCCCCACCCGGGTGTAGCTGATCACCGCAAGCAGCGCCAACTCCACGGCGATCCCCCACAGAATCAGGCGATTCCGGAACAGGCCGGGCGCGAAAACCGACCTCGTCTCGCTCCGGCACAGGAAGACGTTGACGATCTGCATGACGACGATCGCAGCGAGGCAGGCCGTCGTCGCCTGACGGTAGGTCGTTTCGAGCGGTGACCCGGCGTCGATCGATTGGCCGTATTTCCAGCCGGCGGACAGCAGGACAAAGAAGAAGGCCGACATGCCGGCCGCGGCTTCCAGGATGCCGAGGAACAGGTAGGCGCGGGCCAGGAGCGGCCACGTGAGGAGCCGCTGCGTCCGCGCCCGCGGGGGACGCCGCATGACGTCCGGGTCCGGGGACTCCGCGCCGAGCGCCAGGGCCGGCACCATGTCGGTGCCGAGGTCGACGGCGAGGATCTGCATGATCGTCAGAGGCAGCGGAATGCGCAGCAGCACGAACGCCAGGTACGGCACGATCTCAGGGATGTTCGACGTGAGGATATATGTCAGGAACTTGCGGACGTTGTCGTAGACGGCGCGGCCCTCCTGCACCGCGAGGACGATGCTGGCGAAGTTGTCGTCGGTCAGGACCATGTCGGCCGATTCGCGGGCGACGTCGGTCCCGGTCACGCCCATCGCGATGCCGATGTCGGCCTGCTTCAGGGCGGGGGCGTCGTTGACGCCGTCACCGGTCACGGCCACGACTTCCCCCTTGCGCTGCAGGATCTCGACGATCCGCAGCTTCTGGTTCGCGGCCACGCGGGCGAAGACGATCTCGGGCGCATCGAGCACGAGCTGGAGCTGGCTGTCGGGCATGCGCCGCAAGCGGTCGCCGGTGATGACGAGCGGATGTTCGGACCGCACCAGGCCGATCTGCCGGGCGATGCCGAGCGCCGTGTGCGGATGATCGCCGGTGACCATGATGACGCGGATGCCGGCGGCGCGGCAGGTCTCGACGGCGGCGGGGACTTCGGGCCGGGGCGGGTCTTCCAGCGCGACAAGGCCGCCGAGCACGAGCTGGTGTTCCAATTGTTCGCGCGGGACCGCTTCGGCAACGTCGCGCCAGGCGACCGCGAGGACGCGGAGGCCGCTGTCGGCGAGTTGTTCCTGCATCTTCAGAAAGCGGTCCCGCCAGTCGGTGTCGAGGGTGGCGACGCCGTTGGCTGTCTGCACCTGCTGACAGAGAGGCAGCACGGTCTCCAGCGCGCCTTTGGTGTACAGCATGCGCCCGTCCGGGGTTTCGTGCAGTGTGGAGAAGCGTTTGCGGTCGGAATCGAACGGCACCTCGTCGACGCGCGGCCAGTCCGCGGCGGCTTCGACAGTCGGTGAGGCGAATTCAACGAGCGCGACTTCGGTCGGGTCGCCGAGCCAGCGCACGCCGTCGCCGTCGCCGGAGGGTTTCAGGTTGTGGCAGAGGGCCAGACTCTCCAGGAACCGACGCTCGGAAGCGGCAATCGGAGTTGCCCTCCAACCTGACGAGACGTTGCGGAGTTCGCCATTGATGTAAACGGCTGCGACGTGCATGCGGTTCTCGGTAAGCGTGCCGGTCTTGTCGGTGCAGATCACCGTGGCGGAGCCGAGCGTTTCGACGGCGGGGAGCCGGCGAATGAGGACGTTGCGGCGCGCCATCCGCTGCGCGCCCATCGCCAGGGCGAGGGTGACCGTGGGGAGCAGACCTTCGGGGACGTTGGCCACGATGATGCCGACGGCGAACAGAAACGTCTGCCAGAAGGCCAGGCCGCCCGTGAAACCGATGAGGAAAAACACGACTCCCAGCGTGACAGCGAGCGCCGCGACGACCCGGCTGAGGAAGGCGATCTCGCGCTGCAGGGGGAAGCTCTCGACGCCGGCCGACTGGACGAGGTGGGCGATGCGGCCGAATTCGGTGTGCATGCCCGTGGCGTAGACGATCGCCTGGGCGTCTCCGGCGACGAGACTTGTCCCGGCGAGCAGGATGTTGCGGCTGTGCAGGGCGTCTTCTTCGGTGCCGGGCTGCGCGTCCCGCGCCTGCGGCTGCGATTCGCCGGTGACGGTCGCCGTGTTGACGCGGACGGCGAACGCCTCGATCAGGCGGCAGTCGGCGGGGACGAGGTCGCCCGCGGTCAGGCTCACGACGTCGCCGGGGACCAGCTCCTCGGCCGGCAGGTCCAGGAACTCTCCCTCGCGGAGGGTCTTGACGCGGTGCGGGAGGAGCTTCTCCAGTTCGGCGAGCGCGGCTTCTGCCTTGTGAACCTGCCAGAACGAGAACAGGCCGTTGATGACGATCACGCCGACGACGGCCCAGCCGAGCGCGGCCATGCCGCCGGCCGGGTCGCGGGAACCGGCCCAGAACGCAAGTACGGCGGCGACCCAGAGGATGATGGCGAAGAAGTGCGTGAACTCCTT
>CAZWGW010000525.1:0-210 GCA_964633565.1 uncultured Planctomycetaceae bacterium | reverse complement strand
ATTGCGGCCAAACTCACGAAGCCGCCGCTGCGCCTCGGCCGCCGCGAGCCCCTTCAGCCCGGAGTGCAGGCTGGCGAGGGCTTCGTCAGGAGTGAGGTGGTGGATCTTCATCGACAGCCGGGGGCGGTGATTGCGGATGCGCGGTTCGAGAGAAGTAGGATGAAAGATGAAGGATGAGAGATGAGGGATCCTGAATCATCTCTCATCTCT
>CAZWGW010000524.1:322-5648 GCA_964633565.1 uncultured Planctomycetaceae bacterium | reverse complement strand
GCCCGGCCGCGCGGGAACTTCGGATCATCCGACGGGACTGAGTCGGAGTGGCCACCCTGCGCGTACTGGAATTCAACCAGGGCCTCAAAATCAGCCTTGTTGGCCTCCAGTTGCAGCGTCGGACCGTTGGTGGTGGACCACTCTTTCATCGAACCGGCCATGATCGCCTCGGCCGCCGTGACGCGCTCGGGATTGGCCTTGTTCTCCGCCGTGATGTTCCGGAGCGCCCCGAAGTGCTGTTCAAAACCGGTCAGGACGGATCGTATCCAGGCCCTGCTGCCGAACGTCACCTGCTCCCGGTTGACGAGGTCGGCCAGTTCCGGCGCCTGCGGGGGAATTTCGTATGTTCCCTTGAGTGATGCCGGCTGGTGGCAATCGCCACAACGCAGTGCAAATATCTTCGGTCCCTGTGTCAGCGGATCGTTGCGGAGCAATTCGATCGCCCCCTCGGGCGGAATGCCGCTCGGCGACTGTGCCAGTTCCACGGCCCGCTCGCCATCCACCCGTCCCTCCGCAACCGCGGCGCGAAACTCCCGGCCTTCTTTTGAATTCTCCCACCAGTCCTCGTACAGCGCCAGGCCCATCAGACTGACGGCCGCCACCCACAACGCTCCGATAAACACCACATTGAAGCGGTGCCCCCCGCGGATGCGGGCAAGGAACGGCATGAGCACGGTGATCAGCATGAACGCTCCGGGGACGACGACCGCGCCAAAGGCCTCGCCCAGGCCGGTTGTTTCGCCGGCGTGCGTCACCCAGCCGAATTTCAGGAACCGGAACAGGAACAGGTAGTACCACTCCGGCCGGGCGGCGTTATACGGCTCCGCGGGATTCGCGGGGGCCGACAATTCCGCCCCTTTCCACACGGCCAGCGTCATGACGGCCGCCAGAACGGCGAGGCACGCCACGCCGTCCTTGAGCACCTGGTCCGGCCAGAACGTCGTTTCCGGCGCACGCGCCGGGTCGGGCACTGTGATGCCGTGCCGGCGGAAGACGTAGATGTGCAGCCCGAGAAATGCCACGAGCAGTGCGGGCAGGATGCCTGCGTGCAGGGCGAAGAACCGCGTCAGCGTATGGTGCCCGTACTCGGCGCCCCCCTGGGCCAGTTTCTGCACCGTCGGCCCGATGACGGGAGTTGAACCCATGATTTCCGTCGACACCTGCGTGGCGTAATAGCCCTTCTGGTCCCAGGGGAGCAGATAGCCCGTCAGTCCCAGACCCAGCACGATCTGCATCAGGATCAGGCCGAACCAGAAATTCACTTCGCGCGGCGCCCGGTACGCGCCGTCGATCACCACCTGCAGCAGGTGCACCACCAGCAGGATCACCATGGCCTGCGCCGCGAAGTGATGCATGCCGCGAATCAGCCAGCCGAACGTCATCTCGTGCTGGATAAAGTACACGCTCTCCCATGCCGTCCGGGTGCTGGGGCTGTACGCGCACCACAGCATGAAGCCCGTGATGACCTGCAGGAAGAACACGAAGACGAGGGTGCTGCCCCACACGTAGCGCCACCGCGCCCCGCCGGGGATGCGTTCGTAGAGCGCTTCGTGCACCAGATCGCGGATGCCCGTGCGATGGTCGAGCCAGTCGAGCAGTCGTTTCACGCGTTTGGTCTCCGGCGTTGTCGATGCCTGGACGCGTTCCCCTGCGGGTCGCGGATAATCGGGCGGCTGCAATTGAGCAGTCAGATCGGCTTGCGCTCTCTGATGCCGGCGCGGTACTTCACGAACTTGACGAGCACCATGCCCTCAGCGTCGAGCTTGCAATCCAGCGGGTCCATGTCGCGCGGCGGGATGTCGTTGCTCTTCTTGCCGTCGACGTCGAACGAACTTTCATGGCACGGACAGAAGTAGCGCTGTTCGGCGGAATCGTAGCCGACCGTGCATCCCAGGTGCGGACACCGGGAGTTGAGGCACGTGATGTTGCCGCTTTCCGCGTCCCGGCGGAGAAAGACGGAACCGATTTCCGAATTGGGGAACTTGTTCCAGAAATCCTGCAGATCGGCAACGACCTTGAACGCGCGGGGCGAGCCGTCCTCGGGAAGTGCGCTCTGGGACGTGATCCTGATGTACCCGTCCTGGTCAATGGCGTCGCCAGTGGCCCCGACCGCCTTCCGCCGGCGCGTGATGGGATCGAGAAAATAGACGACGCTGGCGGCGAGGGGGATCAGACCGACCACCGCCCCCACGAGAAACGCCGTAGCGCGCGTCAGGAATCCACGACGGGGGATCTCCCCGATCTCCCCGGGGTCCGGCAGTCTGGGCTTTTCGGTCATGCGTGTCCCTTGGGTGGGCGGGAATTGCACTGGCGGCCGGGATCAGGCCGTCTCGCCGTCAGTACCGCGAGCGGAGTCGTGCAAACGTGAACGCGACCGCACCGGCAGTCCGTTCCAATATGGCTCCAGCCGGAATTGCGTCGGGCGGGACGCCGGATGAGTTACGTCTGCGACGTCTCATCCAGCGCGACTTTCATGGCTTGCAGGATCGTGGCCTGGGCGTTCGCCAGGGGTCGGGGGAGGGAGGCGCCGGCCGCCTGTTTATGGCCGCCGCCGCCGAACTGTTCCGCCACCTTCGCGACGTTGACGCCGCTCCGGCTGCGGAGACTCGCCTTGATCTGGCCCGTCCGCTGTTCCACGAGGATGAAGCCGCACTCGACGCCGTCCACCTTCAGGCAGTCGTTCACCAGGTCTTCGGTGTCCGTCGGGTGCGAACCGGTCTCCTCGTAGTCCTTGAGCAGCACGTACGTATGCCCCAGGCGGCCGCCAAAATCAAATTGCATGCGGTTGAGGACCACCGCCTGCAGTTTCAGCCGCGCCGGCGACATCCGTTCGTACAACTGCTGGTATACTAAATTCGGCCTGACACCAGCGTCAATCAGTCGTGCGGCCGTCTGCAGCGTCCGTGCATCAGTGTTGGGAAAACGGAACCACCCCGTGTCGGTGGCGATCGCGCAGAACAGCGCATCCGCCACGCCCCCCGTCAGCGGCACTCCCAGAAACTCCGCCAGCTCCGTAATCAATACGCCCGTCGCCGACGCGGTCACGTCCTTGAATTCGGTAGCCCCCAGATCGTCCGCACTGACGTGATGGTCGATGACCACCTTGCGTGCCGCCGTCTGCTTGAGCACCGCCCCGACTTCCAGGAGTTGCTGCCAGGCGCACGTGTCCACCACGACGTGGACGTCCGCTTCGCAAGCCTCCGCCGGCGTCACCCCTTCGCCCAGTTTGCAGAACTTCTTCTGTGGGTCGAGGAACGCCAGATGCCGCGGCGCCGCCGAGGGATTGGCGATCCGCACGGTTTTGCCCAGCGACTCCAGCACACCGGCGAGGCCGATCGCCGAGCCAATGGCATCGGCATCAGGCCGGACGTGGCTTGAGATCGTGAACCGCTGGGCGACTTCGATGATGCGCTGTAGTGGTTGCCAGTCGATCACGTGCGGCAATTCCTCGCCAGGACAGGGAACGGAACGTGAAATGTCACAGCCCGCCCGAATCGGCGGCAGCATACGCCGCCGCGACTTCCCGAATGGCCTGCAGGTCCTGCGCGATCTGCCGCTGCAGGGCGTCCGGATTGGGAAACGCCATAGTATTGCGGACGCGGGACAGCAGGTCGACCGACAACTCCTGCCCGTACAACGCGCCGCCGGAATAGTCGAGCAGGTGCACTTCCAGTTTTCGCGTCGTTTCGCCGAACGTCGGGTTCGGACCGAGGTGCACTCCGGCCGCATGACGCTGTCCCGCGGCGATGGCGAGGGCGGCATACACGCCGTCGGGCGGCAGCAGCGTTTCCACTCCCGACAGGTTGGCGGTCGCGAAACCCAGGCTCTGTCCACGCGCCGCGCCGTGCTCCACGCGTCCGCTGAACCGATAGGGATGCCCGAGGAACCGGACCGCGTCGGCAACCCGTCCTTCCATCACCGCGGTCCGGACGGCGCTGGAGGAGACAACCTGCCCGTCCAGTTCAACAGCCGCCACGATCTCAATGACCATCCCCGTCGTCATGCCGAAGTGCTGCAGGGTCTCGATCGTGCCGGCGCGATTGCGGCCGAAACAGAAATTCGGTCCCTCGACCAGCCCGCGCGCCGCCAGTTCGGCCTGCACAATCTGTTCCAGGAACTCCTGCGGCGTCAGGTTGAGCAGCGCGCGACTCGTGGGATATTCGATCAGGCAGTCGACGCCGCATTCGGCCAGCAACGCGGCCTTGTGTCCGGTTGTCGACAGGGCGGGAGGAGCCTTGTGCGGAGCGAGGAGCACAATCGGATGCGGATCAAACGTCAGCACGACGGCCGGCGCGCTCGCGCGGCGCGCGTGCTCCACCAGCGTTCCGATCATCTTCTGATGACCCCGGTGCACGCCGTCGAAGTTGCCGATCGACACGAATCCGCCGCGGTAGGCAGTGGGATCTTCGAAGCCGCGTTGAATCTTCATCGACATTTCTGGAGGACCGCGCCCGGTGCGTTGTGTTTCGCCGGTATACGGATTGCCACTCGAATCTGCAACGTACCTCTCGATGCACGCGCTTCCCCCGTCCGGCGCAGGCCACTAGAATCGGGCGGGCGTCGATCGATCCGACCGAGTGAGGAATTGACCGCAGGGACGCGCCATGCGCCCGCACCAGGGAGGCTGCTTGTGATTGAAATCTGGCCCGGCCGCTCTTATCCGCTGGGTGCCACGTGGGACGGAAAGGGGGTGAACTTCGCCGTCTTCTCCGAACACGCCCGCGGAGTCGATCTGTGCCTGTTCGATTCCGCCGCCGAGCGCCGCGAGACGCACCGCATTCCACTCACGCACCGCACGGACTTTGTCTGGCATTGTTATGTGCCGGGACTCCAGCCGGGGCAACTTTACGGTTACCGCGTCCAGGGACCTTACGAGCCGGCACGGGGACACCGCTTCAACGTTCACAAGGTGCTGCTCGACCCCTACGCCAAAGCCGTCGGGCGCAACGTCAAGTGGTCCGACGCCATGTTTGGTTACCGCGTCGGCCACGTGGACCAGGACCTGTCGTTCGACGATCGCGACAATGCCGACGGCGCGCCGCTCGCGGCTGTCGTCGATCCCAGGTTCCGCTGGGGACGCGACCGGCCGCTGCGCACGCCGTGGCACCAGACCGTCATTTACGAACTGCACGTCCGCGGGCTGACGATGCTGCATCCACATATCCCCGAGCCGCTCCGTGGCTCATACGCGGCGCTGGCCAGCCGCCCGATCATCAGGCACCTCAAGCGGCTCGGGGTGACGGCGGTCGAATTGATGCCTGTGCATCACCGCGTTGACGACCGGCATCTCGTCGACCAGGGGCTGGTCAACTACTGGGGCTACAAC
>CAZWGW010000524.1:0-312 GCA_964633565.1 uncultured Planctomycetaceae bacterium | reverse complement strand
GATATGCGTCCACGCGGCGGCCGCAGGATGCCGTCGACGAATTCAAGCGGATGGTGCGGAGATTGCACCGCGCCGGCATCGAGGTGATCCTCGACGTCGTCTACAACCATACGGGCGAAGGGAACCAGCTCGGTCCGACGCTCTCGCTCCGCGGGTTCGACAACGCCCACTACTACCGCCTCGTGCGGGGCAACCAGCGCTACTACATGGACTACACCGGCTGCGGCAATACGCTGAACATGCTCTCGCCTCGCGTGCTGCAGCTCATCATGGACAGCCTGCGGTACTGGGTGCTGGACATGCACGTGGATG
>CAZWGW010000523.1:0-5649 GCA_964633565.1 uncultured Planctomycetaceae bacterium | reverse complement strand
ATTATTAAATCCTCGTTTGGCAATCAACCGCGCCAGCGGCATCTGGCCGCCGGCAAAACCGCGACGGGAACGGGCGCCCGAGCGGCTCCCGTCTCCCTTGTGGCCGCGGCCGGACGTCTTGCCGTGCCCGGAACCGATGCCACGCCCGATCCGCTTGCGGCGCTTGTGTTTATGGATCCCACGGTGCACGTCATCGATAATCATCAGACCTGAACTCCTCGCAGCCGCGCCACGTCTTCGCGCGTCCGCAGTTTGGTGAGCGCATCAATCGTGGCTTTGACCAGGTTGACCGGATTACTGGAACCACGGCTCTTGGTAAGGATGTCCCGGATCCCCGCCGACTCAACCACCGCGCGGACCGTCGCCCCCGCAATAATCCCGGTGCCGGGACTGGCGGGGAGCAACAGGACCTTGGACGATCCGAACTGTCCCACCACCCGGTGGGGAATGGTTGTTCCTTCGAGGGGAACGCTCTGCAGGCGCCGGCCGGCCTGCGATTTGGCCTTCTCCACCGCGATCGGGACTTCCGTCGCCTTGCCATAGCCGAATCCGACCCGGCCGTGCTCGTCACCGACGACGACCAATGCGGCAAAACTGAACCGCCGGCCGCCCTTGACCACGCACGCGCAGCGCCGGATCTGCACGACCCGTTCCGGTGATGACACAGGGGCTTCACTTGCCACAGTTATTACTCCCGTCCGATTCAATTCCAGTGACCGACCCGGTGAGGAGCGCTATTCCTGTCGTTCGCTCGTTCTCCGCCGGTGTTGGGTGTTTTCTCAGAACTCAAGCCCCGCCTTCCGGGCGGCGTCCGCCAGGGCCGCAACCCGGCCATGGTATTTATACGAGCCACGATCAAATGCAACGGCTTTGATCCCGGCCGCCAGGGCCCTCTTGCCGATCGCCGTTCCGATCTGGCCCGCTGCGGCCCTGTTACCGCCGGTCTTGCCCGCGCCTCCCAGTTCCGATTCGGTCGAGCTGGCCGAAACCAGCGTCCGGCCGGCAACGTCGTCGACAATCTGCGCGTAGATGTGCTTGTTGCTGCGGAACACCGTAAGCCGGGGCCGGTCGTTGCGACGAGCGCGGTTCCGGACGCGGAATGCGCGGCGTTCACGCTGCTGGCTGATGCGTTTGGCGAGTTTCATGGCGATGGTTCTGTGCGATGCGTCGCCGTCCTGGACCGCGACGATCCGTGCTCTGTTGCGAAGTGCTGACCCGGTGCCGTCACGTGCTGGCAAACGCCTTGCCGGCCTTGCGGCGGACGTATTCACCGACGTAACGGATGCCCTTGCCTTTGTATGGTTCGACTGGCCGGACGGCGCGGATGTTGGCCGCGAACTGCCCCAGCACCTGCTTGTCGATGCTGCGCACCGTGATCTGGGTGGGGGAGGGAAGTTCGCATTTCACGACGTCCGGGATGGGGAGCTTGATCGTATTGGCGTATCCGACCTGCAGTGACAGCGTCTTGCCGCTCACCGAAGCCTGATAGCCGACTCCCTGGATTTCGAGCTGCTTCTCGTACGGCTTCTGGACGCCGTCCACCATGTTGGCGAGCAGGGCCCGCGTCAGTCCGTGCAGGGCTCGATTCTGCGGAGCATCGTCGGCGCGGTCCACGCGAAGCTCACGGGACGGCGCGTCCCAGGTAACGGTCATCCGCGGAGGGGCGCGAAGCGACAGTTCGCCGTGCGGACCCTTCACGCGCACGGCGTCCTTCTCCACACGGACGTCGACACCGGCCGGGATCGAGATCGGTTTCTTGCCGATACGGGACATGGCTGTTGGTCGTCTCTCAGTTCGAATTTGCCGTCAGTACGGGGGGAAGTGAAACCGCCGGTTCACCACACTTCACACAGGATTTCACCGCCGACGTTCTTCGCTTTGGCCTCGCGGTTGCTCAGCACCCCCTGGTTCGTCGTCAGGATACACACACCCAGCCCCTGCAGCACGTTCGGCATGTTCCTGGCATGAGCATACACGCGACGACCGGGTGTGCTGATCCGCCGGATGCGCTGCACGACGCGTTCCCCGTTGGGGCCGTATTTCAGGTTGATGCGGAGTACGTTCTGCGGCGACTGCTCGACGACCTCAAAATCCCAGATGAATCCCTCGCGCTGCAGCGCCTCGGCAATCCCGATTTTGACGCGGGAGGCGGGGACGTCGACGGACGGACTTTCGATCTGGATCGCATTGCGGATCCGCGTCAGCATGTCGGCAATCGGATCAGTCATCATAAAGCGGCTTTCGGGTCGGCCCGGCGTGCCGTGGTGTGGCGTCCGGGTGCGCGGCGGTTACCAGCTGGCCTTCTTGGCTCCAGGGACAAGCCCGTCGAGGCACAGATTTCGAAAACAGATCCGGCACAAAGTGAACTTCCGATAGACTGCGCGGGGCCGGCCGCACAGGGCGCAACGGCGCTCGCGGCGCGTGCTGAATTTTGGCGTCTGCCGGGCCTTCGCAATCTTCGCTTTACTTGCCATGTTCGGTATTGTTCGTTGTGAAGTCTGGCCCGCATTCCCCGGGATTCAAGCAATCAGTGACTCGTACCGCCGGCCTCCGGCGCCCCCACCGGGGGCTCATGCCGACATGTCCCTCCGGAAGGGCATGCCAAATTCCCTGAGCAGGAGCCGTCCCTCGTCGTCGCTGCGGGCGGTGGTGACGATGGCGATGTTCATGCCTTGCACAGTCTTGACTTTGTCCGCGTTCACCTCGGGAAACACCATCTGCTCGCTCAGCCCGAGGCTGTAGTTCCCCTTGCCGTCAAACGCCTTCGGGTTCAATCCGCGAAAATCCCGGACGCGCGGCAGGACCAGTGTAATCAGCCGGTCCAGGAATTCGTACATCCGTTGTCCCCGCAACGTCACGGCGCAACCGATGGGCATACCCTCCCGGAGCTTGAACTGCGAAATCGACTTGCGCGCCCGCGTGACGACCGGGCGCTGCCCGGTGATCACTCCCAGGTATTCGGCGGCTTCATCGAGGACCTTGGAATCGGCGATTGCCTTGCCCACCCCCATGCTGACGACAATTTTGGTGAGTTTGGGAAGTGCGTGCGGATTCGCGCGTCCCAACTCCTTTGACAGCGCGGGCAGGATCTCCGAGCGATACTTGTTGAGCAGCCTGGCCATGTGGGGCGAGCCTCTGACAACCGATGTTCAATTCTCTGATGGTTCCCGACGTGCGGGGTGATCGACGTTATGACTTATGACTTCGCGTGCCTCGCCCGGGCCGGACTCACCGGACCGACGGACGTGCCGCACTTGCGACAAAACCGTTCCTTGGCGCCATCGGCGCCGAAACGCAGTCCGAGCCGCACGCCGCGCTGGCAGGCGTCACAGTAGTACATCACTTTGCTCGAATCGAGCGGCGCTTCCAGCCGCAGCCGGCCGCCTTGCGGGCTCTTGGGGTGCCCGCGGCGCACATGCTTGAACGCCAGGTTGACTCCTTCGACCACGACCTTGCGGCCGCCGTCGAGCACCTGGGAGACGCGCCGCGGCGTCGCGCCGGTGTCATCGCCCGAAATCACCACAACCGTGTCCCCGCGTTTGATCTTCATGGCTTACACGACCTCACTGGCCAGGCTGACAATCTTCATGTAGCGGCGGTCCCGGAGTTCCCGGGCCACGGCGCCGAAAATGCGGGTTCCGCGGGGGTTTCCCTCGTTGTCCACAAGGACGATCGCGTTCCGGTCGAATCGGACGTAGCTGCCGTCCGATCGCCGCGTGGGCTTCTTGCAGCGCACGATCACCCCGCGCGTCACTTTGCCGGCCCGCACCGCATCCTGTGCGCCGGGGATCGACTTCTGAATGCTGACGACGATGATGTCGCCGATGCCCGCGGTGCGTTGCCGCGTGCCTCCCAGAACGCGGATGCAACGCGCCGTCTTGGCGCCGGAGTTGTCCGCGACATCTACAAGCGTCTGCATCTGGATCATGGGACTCTCTGTCTTCAATGCACGTGAGTGTGCAGCTTACCGCCCTGACCGGCTATCCAGCGGCGCCAGGAACGTCCGCACTGACGACCGCGGCCAACTGGTCGGCCGCCTCAACCACGCGCAGCAGCTCCCAGCGCTTCGTCTTCGATCGCGGGCGGCACTCCGCGATTTCCACGCGGTCGCCCCGTTTGGACTCGTTGTTCTCGTCGTGGACATGGCACACGGTGCGTGACCGCACAATCTTGCCGTACTTCGCGTGCCGGTACTGGCGCGGGACTTCGACGCGCCGCGTCTTGCTGCACCCGTCGCCGGTGACAATACCGATAAGTTGCTTGCGCATGATGGCCGTCAATCAGTGTTTAATCGTCCGGGATAACCCCAGTTTACGTTCGTGCTGCACCGTCCGGATCCGCGCGATTTCCCGCCGCAGTTTCCGGAGGTTGCTGGGGGCGTCCAGCTTTTCCGTCGAGGCCTGAAAACGCAGGCGGAACAGCTCCTGTTGCGCCTCCTTCAGGGAGAACTGCAGTTGCTCGTCGTTCATTTCCCGCAATTCGTTCGCCGTGCTCATGGTCGTCGCTCAGTTGACTCAGGTCATCGCGGTCGTCGGTGTCCCCTGCCCGGATCAGCTGGCGGAGCGCCGTTCGATCAGTCGCACACGCACCGGCAGCTTGTGTGCGACCCGGTTGAAACAGTCGCGGGCGGATTCACGGGTCGTGCCGGCGATTTCAAACAGGACGGTCCCCGGCTTGACGACCGCGACCCAGTGATCGGGCTCCCCTTTTCCGGTTCCCATCCGCGTTTCGAGCGGTCGGGCCGTCACCGACTTGTTGGGGAACACCCGGATATAAAGTTTTCCGTCGCCGCGAATATACTGGTTGGCGGCGATACGGCACGCCTCAAGTGTATTCGCGCTGACGTGTCCGCCCTGCATGGATTGCAGGCCGTACTCGCCGAACACCACCGTGTTGCCGCGGGTCGCATTACCTCTTATGCGACCTCTTTGGCTTTTTCGGTGCTTCACTCGCTTTGGCATGAGTGCCATCGCCGCTCTCCTCGTCCGTATAGTTTCCGCGATCGATCCAGACCTTGACGCCGATGATGCCCTGCGCCGTTTTGGCGGCGACAAAACCGTAGTCGACGTGCCGCTGCAGCGTCGACAGGGGGATCGACCCGCGTATGGCCTTTTCCTGCCGTGACATTTCCGCCCCGCCCAGGCGTCCGGACAACTGAACCTTCACGCCATGCACGCCGGCTTCCATCACCTGGTCCAGCGTGCGCTTGATCGCGCGGCGGAAACTGCCGCGCTTCTGCAGCTGCTGCGCAATGTCTTCGGCAACCAGCGTCGCGCTGCGAAACGGGTTGTTGATTTCGATGATCTTGACTTCCATCCGCCGCCCGGTCAGGTCCTCCAGTTGACCCTTGAGCCGGTCGATCTCCTGCCCCTTCTTCCCGATGATAATCCCCGGCCGGGCCGTGTGCAGTTGCACGACAACCTGGTCCCGCGTCCGCTCGATCTCGACGCGCTCGATGGCGGCCGAACGGTATTCGTTCCGGATGAACGTACGGATCTTGTGGTCTTCGACCAGGAGCGCGCCGAACTCCTTCTTCGGAGCGTACCAGCGGCTGCGCCAGTCTTCGACGATGCCAACCCGGAATCCGGTAGGACGAGTCTTCTGACCCATAAGTGTCTGTTACTCCAGTTGAGCGGCTTACCCTGCCTC
>CAZWGW010000522.1:0-5658 GCA_964633565.1 uncultured Planctomycetaceae bacterium | reverse complement strand
AGGCGTTGGCGCCCGGACCGCACGGAGCGGCACAGGCGGTCGCGCCCGGACCGCACGGAGCGGCACAGGCGTTCGCACCCGGACCGCACGGAGCGACGCAGGCGTTCGCGCCCGGGCCGCACGGGACCGCACAGGCATTCGCGCCGGGGCCGCACGGAGCGGCGCACGGCGCCGGACCGCACGGAGCACAGGCATTGGCGCCCGGGCCGCACGGTGCCGCGCACGGAGCGCAGCCCGCCGGGCCGCACGGAGCGGCACACGCGTTCTGCAGGCAGTCGTTCTGGCAGCAGTTGTCGTAGAAGACGTTCGCCTCTTCGTTGCAGCACGGCGGCTTCAGGCACGAGATCCTGCGCTGATACTCGTACACATTCCGGTGAGTAGGCCGGCAGATGACCGGCTTACAGACTTCCGGCACACAGGAGGGTGCGCAGTCACAGCACTTCGAGGCATCGCAGCCATCGCATGTGCCGCCCCCCTTGTGACCGAACAGGTGGTTGAGCAGGCCGGCCTGAGCGTACGTGCTCATTCCGAACACTGCGACCACGGTCGCAAGAGCTCGCATCGATTTCATAGAGCAGCGTCTCCTTCCCTTGGGACAAGTACTGGGCCGTCCTCACCGCCGGCAGAACCGGGCATCGCGGTGGCTGGATCCGGGGGACCGCCGACCGGCACCACGCCGACCGTACGCTCCGGTGACGGCAAACCATGTCGTATGTGTCTTGACTCCAACCTGGGTCCCTTGCCGACGTCCCTGCCACGCAACGCGGACCGCCCCGACTTTGGATCGGGCCACCTCCCACCGAATCGCATCGCTGCGCGTTCGGCAGACGGGCGGATACATCGGACTGGACGAATTCATCGGCGCGGTCTGGACGAGCGCTTGAATCTCTCAAGTCGTTATCTGCGATAATACTTGCGTCAAAAATCGGTGGGGTGGTAACACGCGTGACGGTTAGTCAAACTGCGCGCGAATCTGACATCGTTTGGCACGTCCAAAACCCGGAATTCGACTTCAAACTGGGTCAAACAGGAAGACTGGTAAAAGGCAGTGCGCCGGGACCGCCTGTTCCGAATCTGCCTGTCAAGGCAGGCACGGCATGGGTGACACCCGATGCCGTCGAGATTCCGCCAATCGACAGCACGTGCATGCCCGGCGGACACGGAATATTGCCCCACGCCGCATTGCTGCGGCATCAAAGCCTGGTCGCGTCAGGCCGCGACGAAGTCAGCCAGGGGGATCGGGCCGCGAGTGGCGCCAGTCTGGTCCGCCTGGTAGAGCACGTCATCGTCAATCACAAGTGCCGAGAGGGCTCCCCGCGGACAGTATGCGCACGTATCGAGGCAGACCCAGCCGTCGAACACGACGGGACGGCCATCGGGTTGGGCGGTGTGACCACAAATGACACGGCGACCGGACTCATGGGGCTGCTCGCGTCCGGTGAGGCGGTTCCAACGGAGGTAATGAACCGTCTGCTGCTCGAGTGGCAGGTCAGGACGAATCGTCGCGTGAGCGAAGATCGTCGACTCGTTCTCAAAGAAGTCCTGGCCGGACCTGATAAAGTCAAGGTGTTGCGGCGGGATGTCGTTAAACGAGCCGCCATAGGAGGCCAACATTTCGTCGCCGCCGTATTTGGGCCAGGCCTGCGACCATAATCCTCCCGACAGCGCGTCGAGCGCCATCTCTTCATGATTGCCCATCAGGTGAATCAGCCGGCATGATTCCCTCAGCCCGAGCAGGCGGTCGATGCAGGCCCGCGTGTCGGGACCGCGGTCGACGACGTCTCCCAGCACGACGACCGTGTCGTCGGTGGTCGGCGCCAGTGCGCGCAGCAGAACTTCCAGCGCCGCGTCGCAGCCGTGGATGTCGCCGATTGCGATCGTGCGTCCCCGCATGTGGAAATTGCCGGCCCCGCTCAATGCCGCACGTCCAGATTCATAGCACTTTCCGCGCCATGTGTGTTAGCGTCGGCGCTGCAGATTGACGTCGAAGGTATTGGCACCGCGTGCCACCTGGAACCGGATCTCGCCCGGGTGCGTGAGCAGCGCCGCATCATCAATCGTCGGTTCCGCCACCACTCCCCCCAGATCGTAGACGACAACCGTGTAGTCGCCCACAACAGGTCCGTTGGATTTCGCAAGCGCGAATTCACCCCGGGCGACCATGGCGAAGGCTGAAGGGAGCAGGTCGTTGTCCCTGGGCAAGAGCGTAATCGTCCCCCAGCGGAGCGGCTGGCCGTCCACACTGACCCTGCCGCGCACTTCGGCGCGCTCCCCTGTTGCCAGAAAGCCGCCCCCCTTGAGCCACGCGGTGAGCCGCTCCGTCCAGGTCGACAGCACCGGGTCTCCGGGCGCGAGTCCCACACCGTGCGGCCCGTTCTGGTAGACGTGCAATTCGGCCGGCACGCCGTGTTCCACGAGCGCCTGGTAGTACACCAGGCTGTTCTGCACGGGCACCCCCTTGTCTTCGCCGGTGTGGAACAGAAACGTGGGAGGAGTCTGGTCGGTCACCTGCGTCTCGTGGGACAGCGATTTCAGCAGCTCGGGGTCCGGGTTCTCCCCCAGCAGGTTGCGGGCCGAGCCGCGGTGGCTGAAATCGGCGGTGAAACTGATCACGGGATAGGCCAGCACGGCGAAATCCGGTCGGCAACTCTCGCGTTCAATCGGGTCGGGGCTGTCGGCGCGTCCGGCGTCGAAGTGCGTGGACAGCGTCGATGCCAAGTGTCCGCCGGCGGAGAAGCCCATGACGCCGACCCGGTCCGGCGCGATCCCGAGGTCGGCCGCATGCGCACGGATGTAGCGCAACCCGCGCTGGGCGTCGGTCAACGGAGCAGGGTGATGGTATCGGGGTCCGAGCCGGTACTTCAGAACGACGGCGGTGACGCCAATCGTGTTCAGCCACTTCGCCACCTGCTGTCCTTCGTGATCGGAGGCGAGGACCCCGTAGCCGCCCCCCGGACAGACCAGCATGGCGGTCCCGGTCGGTTTGACCGTCTCGGGCTGATAGATCCGCACGGCGGGCTGGTCGACGTCGTCCGTACCAAGGGCGCCCGGCGCGCCGTCGGGCCACAACAGAACCGGCTCCGGCCCGACCGCGTGAACCGTCTTCACAGCGCCGGCGACAATTGATCCCGCCACCATCAGATACAGGCTGCGGAACAGCGCGTCCCTCAAATCAGGCATTTCTCCTCCCGGCAGTGTCGTGGTTGGCGCCAGTGCCTCTGGCGGTATTCCAGGATCGAGGCTATTGTAGTGGTTGGAAACCGGTTTGCAGACCATTCCGGTCTGCGGCGACGCCCCCCGCACCACGGGTAGTCGATCGTGACCATCACACCCGCGATCAATGACGGTGCCGCAGGTGGCCGCGGCAACGCGTCTCCGGCCGACGTGTTGAAGCAGATCGCCGTCTTCCGCTACTGCGAGCAGGTGCTGCAGGACCGCCCCGCCGGCGGATCACGGGACTGGTTGTGGCAGGTCAAGGGCAAGGTCGCTTCGTTTTGCCGCAAGACGCTCGAAGGCCGGATTGACGCTGACCAGGTCGACGAAGTTCCGCCGCTACTACCTGACGAGGACGATCTGTCGGACTTTGAGCGGCGGGACATTCTGCGCAACCATCCCCTGCTGTCCGACGTGCCGGGCGCCACGGAGCGGCACGTCCCCCCCGACTGGCTCGATTCACTGCGGTTGCGCGTGTCGCGTTACATGGCTGCTCTGCGCGAATCGCGCGGCAGCGGACACGATAACTGATTGCGGCTCTTCCACGACGCCGGATGACTGTTGTCGTTCGCTCACCCGGCCAACTCCCGCACCTTCTCCGCCACCTCCGCCACGTGCCCGTCGACTTTCACCTTCGGCCATGCCGCGGCGATCTTCCCCTGCTTGTCGATCAGAAACGTGGCCCGCTGCAGGCCCATGTACGTACGGCCGTACTGTTTCTTCTCGACCCAGACGCCATATTTCCCGGCGACCTCGTGCTGCTCGTCGGAGAGCAGCGGGAACGACAGCTCGAACTTTTCGGCGAACTTACGATGCGAGGCGAGGCTGTCGGTGCTCACACCGAGGACGACTGTGTCGGCGCTGTTGAGCGCGGCCAGATTGTCCCGGAAGTCGCACGCCTCGCGCGTGCAGCCGGGTGTGTTGTCGCGCGGGTAGAAGTAGAGCACCACATTGCTCTGGCCCTTGTACTGGCTCAATCGGATCGGACCATCGGGGACGGCCGGCAACGTGAATGCGGGGGCCGCCTGTCCGACTTCTGGTCGCTTTGACGTCGCCATCCGATTCTCCAGTCGAGGGGAGGCAGGTCGCGTGGGCCGCGTGGCGGCGGGAGTATGCTAGGCGCGGACGCGCCTCGCTTCAACGCCCTCCGGCTGCTGCATTCCGTCCGCGGCGGATGAGCGCAACTCACGTTGCCGTCTGGGATTTCCGAAATTCTTTCGCTTCCGGAATTTGCTTGACACCCGGTATCAAATCGGTTAAGCACACCCCCAATCAGTCCGGGGTTGACGTCCCGTAACGGTTCTGAAAACTGGTCCGCACGACTGAAGATTGACCCTGCCGCGGTGGCCGCGGCGGCCCCGCCGACGACCAGGCATTCAGCAAGGCACACTCTCGACGACGATTGAGGTTTCCACCGATGTTGATGCTGACCAGTGACGCACCAGTCCGAGAGCACCACACACCCCGGCCATGGGCGGACCCCTTTGCCCCGACGTTTCTGCCTGTCCCCTTCATGGAGGACGAAGAGGATGAGGAGGATGACGACGGCGGAGAGGACGACGACTTCGACGACGACTTCGACGACGACGAGGACGACGACGAGGACTTCGACGACGATTTCGACGATGAAGACCTCGAGGACGAGGACTTCGAGGATGAGGACCTCGATGAGGACGAAGACGAGGACGAGGAATTCGAGGAATTCGGCGAGGAAGAGGAGGGGGAGTTCTGATCGCAGTTGACGCGCGGTGGAGGGCCGACCGCTGCGACAGTGGTATTTCCCGTCCGGCGGCCGGCGTGTGCTGTTTTTTGACGAGCGGACATGTTCCAGAAAGTCGACGATCCGAATTTCATTTCCGGCGAGCACGACGTGCTCCGCTTCTGGCGTGATGCCGACGTGTTCCGCAGGCTGCAGGCGCAGAATCGCGGCAAGAAACGGTGGAGTTTTCTCGACGGCCCCATCACGGCCAACAACCCGATGGGAGTGCACCACGCCTGGGGGCGGACGTACAAGGACGCATACCAGCGCTACTTCGCCATGACCGGGCACGACCAGCGGTACCAGAACGGCTTCGACTGCCAGGGGTTGTGGGTCGAAGTCGAGGTGGAGAAGGAACTCAAACTCGGCACGAAGAAGGCGATCGCCGAGTACGGCATCGACCGCTTCGTGCAGGCCTGCAAGAAGCGCGTGCTGCGTTTCGCCGCCCGCCAGACGGAACAGTCGATCCGCCTCGGGTACTGGATGGAGTGGGACGATGCGGACGAACTCCGCAAGCTCGCCGACGCCATCGGTGAGCAGGAGCCAGGAGCCAGGAGCCAGGAGTCAGGGGGATACACCTATCGGACGGCGCGCGGACAGAGCGTTACGGCTCCAGCGGAGCAGATTGCCGCAAAACTCGGCTGCCCGGAGTGGGGTGGGAGCTACTTCACATTCTCGACGGAGAA